>USPP01000134.1 GCA_900556615.1 uncultured Eubacteriales bacterium | reverse complement strand
TCGCCGGCTGGATGTGTTTCCTGCAACAACAGCACGTATCAAATCGAAGCAAACGGTGCCGGAGAAGCGACAGTAAGAGCAACTCATAAGGTTAGCGGGCTGTCCAAAACCTTTAGCATATCGGTAAACTGCCCGGCTGTAACCGTTCCCTGTGTATACGGTACCGCCCCGTCATACAGCAATACAATCAGCTTCCCCGTGTACTTGAATAACTATATCAGCGAATATAGCTCTTTACTCAGCGAAACTGTCTGGTATGCCTATGAAAATGACGTCATAACCTTCAACAGTCAGGATATGACTGTAATGGGAAAAGCGTCAGGCTTTGCCTGGCTTGAGGCAAAAAAGAACGGACAAACCGTATTCATTTGTTACCTATATTCAGATAATATACTTAAGGATTTCAGCGGTTCCGTGAGAGATTATCTGTACCTGAACGGAACCTATCTCGGCACTATTTCCTGTTACGAATATGATCAGAATCATAAAATAGATCCCTTAATTTTACGAACCGAATGGTATCTGTATGCCGTCAAGCTGCTGAAATCCGGAAAAACCACAGAACAGATCAGGACGGAACTGAATGAAAAATTCAAACTAAATTTGGAAGGCAACGAGCTCTTCCGACTGCTGATCAGTGAAGTGGAATGCGGCTCCCAGGGCGGTTATGCAAGAGACAAAATAAAGCTTTCCTTCGACGGTCTGCGCGACTTCCTTAATTTCTTCTGGCTGCATTATGCGAATGCCATGATTGCGACCATCGATACCGTAAATGTCTATACGCCTGCTACTCAGTTGGATGTAGCAGAGGAAATGCAGTATGCTAAGCGGCTGTGTCAGGAGTCGAGAGAAACAACAGCGGTAATTCAACAGGCACTTACTAATAATCCTTCAAAAACGACTGTAGTAATAGGAACAAATTATAATGGTGTCAGTTGGAATGAAGTTGGAAAACAATTAAACGCCAAATATTTTTATGGAGAAAACTATGATATTTATAACAGTGCTCATCCGTATGAAACTCAAGCGGCGAATAACTGCTTTTTAAAGGACGCTCTCTACAGCGGTAATACAATTTATTGTTCGCATGATCCGTCCGTATATTTTGATATTGATAAAGGAACTATGTTAATTAATACTGCATTTTCCCGAGAACTTAATCTGATCTATGGTTCTTGTATATCAATGAGTTTCGGATCACCTCAAATTATAAACGGATATACTGTATGGCCAATTTTTTATATTATATAACGGAATTTTGTACTATGAACGATTTTCAAACAAAACTATATGCTCTCTCCGATTCTGTATCAATGCTTCATTATGAACAAAAAATATTACATACAAAGTTAGGTCTGTTGTTCAATAATAAGCTTGAACGCATGTTAAGCCTTGATATTACTGCAAGCTTTTTTATATCTTTTAGAGGATGTTATTCTATTGATTTAAAAATCAGAAAAGTAAAGAAAAGTATTTTTAAGGATTGCACGAGGCAGGATTTTGGAATTGTTGCTCAAAAAACATTTGAAGATATCACAAATATTGATGAATGGCCTTATTCAGAAATATGCTGTGCTTTTATTGAAAGTATAAAGGAACAGGAACTGCCGCTATATTTATTTTATGAGAACGGAAAAGAATACGTTCCCTACCGTTTTCATGTATCTGTATATGATTTTGAAATTCGGGCGCAGCTGGGATTTTTTTCAGACTGTATTCTTGAAATAGAACGTTTGTCGCATCAGAAATTTCCGGAATCACAATTTATAATTCGTGAAAGCGATGATAGTGCGCATTCTTATTATCTGATTTTTAGTGATGAAAATGAACAGATTAATTTTGATGCTAAATACGGAATTCAAAATTTAACTTCATTTATTAAAAAAATATGTTGTGAATATGATAATTATAATGTTTTTAATAATTATACCTTAAAACCTATTATTACAGATAAAATAACGCTAAAAAAGGAAGGAAAAGTCATGGGAATTATGAGAAGCAATCCGGATATTTCTGCTTGGTAGCATGAAATAATTTGCATCGGGGGCTGGTGATGAAGCGATAATATTCTCCGAGAACCAATATGTATCTGGCGCTGACAGCACAGACGTCACAGTCAAACAGAACGGCGGCCGGGCGATCTGGATTTGCCAGACAATGTGTATGTGTAGAGCTATTCCGACATCAACCGGTATCAGAAGTGAAAGTTTATTGACGAGAACGGCAAGTACATAGAAACTGATGCGCAGATATTCGGAAACGGTATCTATTATATCAACAACAAGAATTACGGTCAGTATCTGCACAGGAACGGAACTGCGACTGTTCCCAACGCTGTTTCCGGCTTAATAAGCGATTTAGGCAACACTATCCGGTGGAAGCTCTCACGTATCACCGGAAACGAGTATACCATACAGTCGGCTGACGACCTGACAAAGTATCTTTACAGTTCACCGTCAAACGGTATTTCTCTTGGAGCAGCCGCAACCGATTCTTCCGGTTCCGTACCGGACGCATACCGTTGGAAAATATCCGGGGATTATCAGGGGCTGTACTTTTTGATACAAAATGTACTGACGGAAAATTATCTGTACCAAGGTCCTTCGTCATCCATATACGCCTCCATTCTTTTGGATAATCCCGGTACCAGCAAATATAATCAGTATGTCTGGCGTATTGTCAGTGCCCAGAATTACGGAAACAACAGCTCATACAGGTATGAAGAATTAACCAGCGATTTTTCAATATCCGAGATGGTATTGGATATCGATGGGTCCAAAAGACCGACTGTTAACAGAACCCCGACAGGTGCTCTGTGGACGGATATCGAGGATTTTACATTCAGTAAAAACAACACTGCAAACTACAACGGCTCCGTCACAATCAATAATACCGATCATACGATCAAAGGTGCTGTTACCGGAGCGGTATCAATCAGAGCAACACACAAAGTAACCGGACTTACCTGTGATTTCTCGATAGACGTCAGAGCTTTGCTCGAGAAGCAGGCGGATTATTCCCTACCGGAAGATATAAAAGAAAAATTATTCACAATAAGATCGTTGATTTCTCAGATTCAGGCATCTGATTCATCTGCGTCTGATAAAAGCATTATGATAGGCGAACTGGAACTTCAGGAAGATTTAATCAGAGCAGACTATATTTTAACCGGTGATAATTATCAATCAGATTATGCTCAGAGTGTTATACCGAATTTTTTGAATATAATAGATAATTCGATAGAAACTGTCAGCGATGATCTGTACCGAGTTATTGCCAATCGCTTATTGGTTTTGTTCGGTTTGGAGTTTTCGAATCTCGAAAACAACAACAATGCTTATTTTTTGGATATAGATTGTGCTTACGATGAGTGGACTGCAGAATCCCAATCTGCGCTTAATTGGTATTTTAACGGAACAACGAGCGGAAACTTTTTTAACAGAACCGGAAGTCAAATTACGCCCGTTTTGCGTACAGTACAGCTTATCAGAAATCTTCAGATATATCGGTATCATCATGATATGGTAAAGAAGTTTGTTGCCAATAATGTGGGAGGAACTACGGAAGTTACTATTAAAGAAAAAATAAATGAAAATGAATACAAAGTATTCGGGCGAGCGGACATCATGAAGTCGCATTCCGGCGGAACCTATGTATGGGAGGTAAAACCGAATAAGCCCCGATACTACGGCGGAAAAATCGGAACCATACAGCTCACAGAATACATTGTTAAAGCGAATAATTCTAACTTTGTGGTTTCCAAGGGGGACGTCATATTTGAGACGCTGTTTTCTGCAGGAATGCCCGTCACGCCCTTTAATTTGACGATTCCCGACTTTACGGACGACGATCTGACTACCTGTCTGAAGGTGACGCCTTCCCCGTATGCAGAAAGCATTTTATATGAAAACGGTCTGATTTTATACCAAGAAATTGATGAGTCTGACGGAGATCTGCAAACATATGACTGCACACAAACTCAGCTTTCGCTGCTGAATGAAAATGCAACAATCGTAGCTCCTTCAACCGTAAAAGTAGGAGTCAGAGATCTTGTCTACACGATGGCTTTTGGTGTTGTCGAAGGTGTGGTTATTGGAATCTGTATTATTTCCGCCCCATACATGATGCCGTCAGTCTCGGAGGTTCTTTCGGGTACAGCGACATCAGGCACGGTCACCGCAGTTACCAGCGCTATTGCCGGAGGAAGTGTTGTGGTAACGCCGCTGTCTACTTATTCCATCGGAATGATAAATAACATGGTATATTGAATTTAAAGGAGAGATTAAAAGATGCATTACGATATTCCATCTTGCCCGTATGATTATGCAAAAAAAGGTCATGCCTTGATTGTGTGGCGGAACTACGGGAAAGAGATTTATAAGTTTGAACCGACAACTGTCGCCTGTATAGCGTCCACATTATTTTGCTCCGGATCCCCCGAAGAGAAACGGGAATTTGCCAAGATCAGAAAATTACCCAAAATAACAGACCGTCTAAAAGTATGCGCATACAGTTTCCCGGTTCACGGCGGGATAAGCTTTTCGAGAATATTAGGTGAACAAATTACTAAGCAGATTGAAGAGCAGATCGGGATGGAAAAGATCTATGAGATTCCCGAGGTTAGGATTTATATTCAACTATTTCCTCTCAATGGGACATTCAGAACGGAAGACGATTTTATCTTTTCCGATGTGGAAAACGGAATCTGTTATACCTATTTTCAGATAGGAATTTCTGCGTATGATACCCATCACTATCCGGATCACAGATTGACGGAAGATATTTTTTGCTTACTTTGGATACGGTGCTTTGATCTTAAAAATCCAACAAGAAAAATAGTTCCTTCCGAAGAGGATTATATCGAAAGCTTATGCTTTGAAATTTGTGATAGTACGCCGAAACAATTCCCAAAATTTGAGGATTTGCCCGATTATGTTCACGCCATCTACAAACGTTATACAACGGTTCCGAGGTATTCTTTTGAAAGCGACGAGCTTTACCAAGAAAAGGTTCGTTTTGAATCACAGCATAATTCTACGCTTGCTTATATGAACGGAGCCTATGACGCAACGGCGTGGAAGGAAAAGCTGAAAGCTTTTCTTAAAAAAATGATTTTCAATCATGAGAACAGAAAAAAGATGGAGCAAATCATTCTTGAAATGTCGCAGTCAGTAACAAAGCAAAAAGTGAAGGTTGTCTATACAGACGACGTAGAGACCTATTATCCCGATGTTACGTTTCATTTGAAATTGAAAAAAGAAGTATCGGAGGAGATGGTTGAATATATCAGCTATGTAATGCATGATTTTAATGCTACTGTAGGCGGTGGAGGTTTGTCTCTCATTGATGTCAGGAAAGCCGAAGATCATATGGTTGAAGTTACCGTGGATTTCGGTCCTTATCCTCCTTCAACGATGAAACGGCTGTTAACTCAGATTAAGAAAAAAGTTCCGGACCTTGGAAGCATTACGGTAGAATAACGGCACGAACCGTGTAATCGATATCCAGCGAAACGGGGACTACCCGTACCCGG
>USPP01000133.1 GCA_900556615.1 uncultured Eubacteriales bacterium | reverse complement strand
GTTACTTCGATAAGTGTGCTGATGACTGCCGGTGCCTTGTTCGGATTTTCTGTTTCGAATCATATGATAATGCTCTGCATATTTGCCGTTCCGTATGGGCTTGGTGCAGGAGCGATAGATGCAGCTCTGAATAATTATGTGGCGCTTCACTTCTCATCAAGGCACATGAATTGGCTTCATTGCTTTTGGGGTATCGGCGCGGCGGTCAGCCCGTATATTATGAGTTTTGCTCTTTCTTCCGGGGCGGGATGGAATAACGGATATCGGTATGTCTCCTATATTCAGCTTATACTGAGCATTATTTTGTTTGCGAGCCTTCCGCTTTGGAAAAATAGACGGCTTGCTGAATCCGAAACGGCTGAAAAAAAGCCGCTTGGACTTATTGGTACTTTAAAGATTGACGGTGTTGTCTTTGTTCTTCTTATTTTCTTCGGATATTGTGCAATGGAGTCTACTGCCGGTCTTTGGGCAAGCAGCTATCTTGCTCAATACAGAGGAGTTGATACCGAAACGGCGGCGATGTTTGCTTCTCTCTTTTATCTTGGAATAACTTTCGGGAGATTTCTCTGCGGATTTGTTTCGGATAAAATCGGTGACCGGCGAATGATTCGGATCGGAGTGCTGACGTTAACTGCCGGGATTATCGTAATAGGGCTCCCGGTTAAGGAAGCATGGATTGCAGAAGCGGGACTTATCCTGACCGGTTTGGGCTGTGCTCCGATATATCCTTCGATTATACATTCAACTCCCGATAATTTCGGGAAAGAGAATTCACAGGCGATAATAGGAATACAGATGGCAAGCGCATATGTTGGGAGTACCTTTATGCCGCCTCTTTTCGGGCTGATTTCACAATACATCAGCATCGGTTTGTACCCGCTATTCCTTTTGATATTTGCACTGCTTATGCTTATCACATCAGAATGGATGAAAAAAAGGAAGAAAGCGAAATCAGCGGAGTTAAAATAATCTTACCTACTCTGATTCTATAAGCTTTATTTGAGTTAATGCTTGTGTGAGTCCGTGTTAACGAGAGGATTGGAGACTGCTTTTGCCTTGTGTGCCGCTGTGATTTTTGCCATTTTGCTTTGTCTGTTTCGAGCGTTTTCGTCTCTTTTACCGAGAGTGTTTTATTGATGCTCCTTATCTTATCTTATCTTCGGGCGTTATATTAAGTCATGGAGTTTACTGCATGAGAAACAGCATATTCGGATAATACTGCTTTAATAATAAAGGACTCACGAAGTGCTGCTGAATGTGCTGCAAAAATATTGCGAAATTTTTTGTTTTTGTTAAGCAATTATTAACCCTGGTGAGATGAATATTGATACCAAAGTTGGATAGATGAAAAATCCCCTTAAAACAGTTTAAAACCTTTTTGAAGGTCTGCTCTAAGGGGATTTCTCTAATTTTTTAGATTAAGATATGAAGATGGTTTCTTATATAACATGTCAGTATTCAAAGGTTCCGTCATAAACTGAAACGGCATTTCCGCTTAGTGTTATACCGTCGTCAGAATAGTTTACCGTAAGATCGCCGCCATCGAGGCGAACAGTTATGTCACATCCATAATCGCAAAGACCGTTTTTTACTGCTGCCGCAGCAGCGGCGCAGGCTCCGGTTCCGCAAGCAAGCGTTTCGCCGTTTCCGCGTTCCCATACGCGAACGCGCAGACTTCTTCTGTTAATGACTCTTACAAATTCCGTGTTGATTCTTTTCGGGAAATATTCCGAATATTCAAACAGAGGCCCTATTTCGGAAAGCTCAAGTCCTTCGGCATTATCACAGAATAGGACGCAGTGCGGATTTCCGATGGAGACACAGGTGACGGTATATACTTTATCTGAGACGGATATCGGATAAGCGATCATGTTTTCGGAAGATACCGCAGCTCCCACGGAGACGGAGGAAAAATCGGCTTTTCCCATTTCTGCGGTTACCGAGCTGACTTTTCCATCTCTGGTAAAGATTTTCAGCTTTCTGATTCCGCTTGCGGTTTCTATTTTCATATGCTCACTTCTGACCATACCGTTGTCATACAGATACTTCGCAACGCAGCGAAGGTTATTTCCTGCCATTTGTCCTTCACTGCCGTCACGGTTAAAGGTGCGCATCTTGGCGTCGGCAATTTTGGAGGCTTCTATCAGAACGATTCCGTCTCCTCCGATTCCGAAATGAGATGTGCAGAGGTTCACGCACAGCGATTCGGGGCAGGTGATAGCGTGGTTGAAATTCTCTATAAAGATATAGTCGTTTCCGCAGGAATGCATTTTGGTAAAGTTGATTTTCTGTCTCCAGCGGCGCATTGCGTTGATATCAACGAGCTCAGTGTTGTCGGCGTTAAAGCATCCGGATATCATATCGGCAAGGGCATTTGCCGTGTCAAGCGAGGTTATGCATGGAATTCCCAGCTGCATAGCGCGACGATGAAGCGCTATGTAATCTCCCATGGTGGCATCCTTCACGGCGCCGGTGTAAACAATGTAATCAAGGGCTTTTCTTTCCATCAGATTGGTGATCTCGTTACCGTCCGTCGAATTTTTGATAAAGGTAACCGGGACCCCGATGCGGGAAATTTCCCTTGCCGTTCCGATTGTCGCATAAAGCTTGATTCCGAGGTCATAGAAGCGTTTGGCAAGGGGAATGACTTCCTGATAATCGTTTTCTTCAACACTGATAAGAATTCCTCTGTTTCCTCTGTGAGAAGGAACCTTGAAGCCGGCGGCGGTAAGACCTTTAAAGAGTGCTTCCGCCATGTTTTTTCCTACTCCGAGAACTTCACCGGTGGATTTCATTTCCGGTCCGAGAATCGAGTTGGCATCGTTTAGCTTTTCAAATGAAAAAACCGGCACTTTTACGGCGCAGTAGGGGGGCGTGCGATAAAGTCCCGTTCCCCAGCCGAGCTCGGAAAGCTTAGCGCCGAGCATTACCTTGGAAGCAATATCCACCATGGGTACATTTGTTACCTTACTGATGTACGGGATAGTACGGGACGCGCGGGGATTGACTTCGATGACATAGAGTTCATCGTTGTATATCAGATACTGGATGTTTACAAGCCCCTTGGTTCCGAGAGCAAGAGCCAGCTTTTCCGAGCAGTCGCATATTTTGCTGAGAAATTTATCGTTGAGATTATAGGGCGGGTATACGGCGATAGAATCTCCACTGTGTATTCCGGCGCGTTCAATATGCTCCATGATTCCGGGAATAAGTACGTCCGTTCCGTCGGAGATTACGTCGACTTCAAGCTCCGTACCGGGCATATATTTATCGATAAGAACGGGATTATCGATACCTCCGGAGAGAATATTCTCCATATAATGTATCGTTTGTTCATCGTTCCTCGAAATGACCATGTTCTGACCGCCGATTACATAAGACGGGCGGAGAAGGATCGGATATCCGAGAGCTTTCGTAGCCTGAAGCGCGCTTTCGGTGTCGGAAACTCCCATCCCTCTCGGTCTGCTTATTCCAAAGCTCTCAAGGAGAGCGTCAAAACGGCTTCTGTCCTCTGCGATATCAATGCTTTCGGCGGAAGTGCCGAGGATCATGATTCCGTGCTTATCAAGGTATTGTGTCAGCTTTATTGCGGTTTGACCTCCGAACGCCACAACAACGCCGATTGGGTTTTCAACCTCAATGATGTTCATTACATCCTCCGGCGTAAGAGGTTCAAAATAGAGCCTGTCGGAGATATCGTAGTCGGTTGAGACGGTTTCAGGGTTGTTGTTTACAAGGACAATTTCATAGCCAAGCTCTCTGAGCGTTTTAACACAGTGTACGGAGCTGTAATCAAACTCAATTCCTTGTCCGATTCTGATAGGACCGGAACCGATTACCATGATTACATCTCGTTCGCTGCGGGGATGCTTTCTTGATTCGCAGCAGTTGTCATAGCAGGAGTAAAAATAGGGTGTAACCGCTCTGAATTCCGCGGCGCAGGTGTCAACCATTTTATAGCTTGCGGAACGGTGCGGAATATTTTTTAGCCCGGTTATCCTTTTCAGTGCGGAATCGGTATAGCCGAGCTTTTTCGCACTGAGGTAGTCCGTCTCGGAAAGCGTGGTATTTGCTATTTTCTTTTCAAAATCAGCAAGCTTTTTCAGCTTTTGCAGAAACCAGTCATCAATTTTTGTAATATCATGTATCTGATCAAGCGGGATACCGTTTTTTATTGCCTCGAATACAGTGAATATACGTCTGTCGTTCTGCTCTGAAAGCCGTTTCAAAATCGATTCATCGGAGAGGGGGGCGGCATTAAGCGTATCCAGGGATATTTCTGCGCCGCGTACCGCTTTCATCAGCGCCGCTTCAAACGAAGAAGCAATTGCCATGACTTCACCGGTGGCTTTCATCTGCGTTCCGAGCTTTCTACTTGAGCCGGCAAATTTATCAAACGGCCATTTCGGAAATTTTACGACGACATAGTCGAGAGCCGGCTCAAAGCAGGCGCATGTCTTTCCGGTGATATCGTTTTTGATTTCGTCAAGATGATAACCGAGCGCAATCTTGGCGGTAATTTTGGCAATCGGATATCCGGTTGCTTTTGAGGCAAGAGCGGAGGAGCGTGAAACACGCGGGTTTACTTCGATGACTGCATATTCAAAGCTGTTCGGATTCAGTGCGAATTGACAATTACAGCCTCCGACAATTCCTATGGAGGAAATAATATCAAGAGAGGCGGTACGGAGCATTTGATATTCCTTGTCGGAAAGAGTAAGCGCCGGAGCAACTACAATAGAATCTCCGGTATGTATTCCGACCGGATCGACATTCTCCATAGAACAAACGGCAATAACATTTCCGCATGCATCCCGCATGGTTTCAAATTCGATTTCCTTCCATCCGGAGATGCATTTCTCAATCAGTACCTGAGTGATTGGGGAGAGATCAAGACCTGCAGAAGCAATCACCGTAAGCTCCTCTTTGTCGGAAGCAATGCCGCCGCCCGAGCCTCCGAGAGTGAATGCCGCTCTCTGTTGCAGAAAACATCGATTACAGGATAACCGATGTTTTCTGCAACAGAGAGCGCGGTTTCAAGATCGTTTGCGATATCCGACGGAACACAGGGCTGCCCTATTTTTTTCATCGTATCACGAAAAAGCTCTCTGTCCTCCGCCTTCATGATGGCGTCAATGTCGGATCCGAGTAGGCGAACTCCGTATTTTTGCAGAATTCCGTTTTCTGACAGCTTCAATGCAATGTTAAGACCTGTTTGTCCTCCGAGCCCGGCAAGAAGTCCGTCGGGACGCTCTTTTTCAATAATTCTTGCGACGGTTTCCGGATTCAGGGGTTCGAGATAGATTTCGTCGGCAAGGGTTTTATCCGTCATAATTGTGGCGGGATTGGAATTGACGAGAACAACATTGATTCCCTCTTCCTTAAGAACACGGCATGCCTGTGCTCCTGCATAATCAAATTCGGCAGCCTGACCTATGATGATCGGTCCCGAACCGATTACAAGTACTTTGCGTATCGTATTATCCTTTGGCATTTTTAGAGTCCTCCATCATCGAAATGAATCTGTCGAACAGAAAAGCAGTATCTTTCGGACCGGAGCATGCCTCCGGATGAAACTGTACGGTAAAGCATTGTTTCCCGGGATAGTTTATTCCC
>USPP01000132.1 GCA_900556615.1 uncultured Eubacteriales bacterium | reverse complement strand
GTTTTATACCCGCGCTTTGGATCGGTCCGACAAACGAACCGGCTATGACAGATACCTGCCGGAAATATAAGGATTCGATATACGTCGATAAGGTTTCGTGGTGCGGCAAGTATTTCTTCGATATAACCGATGAAAAAATTCATGACGAACTGATTCCCGAAGCAATTTCTAAGGTGAAGGAATGGGGCTATGATGCTCTGAAATGGGACTGTCTGCCCATTACGCTTGCCTATGCCGATCAGTTTCATGAATATTTGAAGCATCCTGAGATGACCTCTGTCGAGGCGCTTCGTGAAATCTGTCAAAGAGCGCGAGATATTCTCGGAAAGGATTTCTATATGCTCTCCTGCGCCGGAGTGAACGATAGGGAGGTTATGATGGCGTCGGATATTTTTGACGGGGCGCGTATCGGAAACGATATCTTTACTTGGAAGGAATTTATTTCGGATTTTGTTGAGCGAATTCTGCGTTTCTATCCCTATCACAATGTTGTGCTTTACTGTGATCCTGACAATGTTGTGATACGCCCGGAGTTTAATGATTATGAACAGGCAAAATCAAGAGTATCCGCTGTTTCTCTGCTTGGTCTGCCGATAACCCTCGGAGATGATCTGACCGCTCTTCCAGAGGAAAGAGTAGAGCTTCTCAGAAGGGTTCTTCCTACTCTGAATATACATCCGAAGGATATCAGAGAAGGAACACATAACGGTGAGCGTTTTCTGACTAATCTTGCCGTTAATCTTCCGTACGAAGCTTGGAATGTTGTGAATCTTCTTAATCTTCTTGAAGAAGACGCTGAGTTTACCATTGATTTTGACAGGGATCTGCATCTTGATGATGAAGAATATCTGGTGTTTGACTATTGGAACAGGGAATTTGTCGGGAAAATGAGAGATTCGCTGACTGTTACGCTTTCCGGTACTGCTTCTGCGGTATATTCTATCAGAAAAGCAACGAATCATCCGCAGCTTCTTTCATCTTCAAGGCATATTTCACAGGGTGCTGCGGAAATATCAGCAGTTGAATGGGATGCTGACTCCAAAACCCTTTCCGGTCATTCAAAGGTTGTTAAGGGAGATCCTTATAAAATATGGGTGTATGTTCCGGACGGATATCGTGCGGTAGGATATGAAATAAAAAATAATGTTGCGGAGATAATTCCGGATACTTCTGAAACGAAAGAGATAACATGGAGCATTCGCTTCTATTGAAGCGATTTATAAGAAATACAGCCCCCTGCGGAAGAATTTTGTGCCGCAGGGGGCTGTATGACGTTTAGTATTCCTTATTTAAGGGTACACAGCTAACGCCTTTATTGCGCATATGCTTGCCTCTATTCCGTCATACTTCACAAATTTCGTCGGCAGAGAAGTAGTTACCCTTGCCTCCTCAATAGGTATTGTTTGACGAAAAATCGGCGGCGCAACTGCACAATAAGCATTGTGTGGTATTTCCTTAATGCCCGGCTTCTGTAGCTGCGCCGAGGCGCAGCTACTAAAAACCTTGAAATATGAACCATATTCCTGCGTTTTTGCCTTGCCGTGCAAAAAAGCATCTCGGAAACCTGCATAGCCGATTTAATCAGCGATTCCTTAACACAAACGACAAGCAAAAAAACTTTTCAAAATTATTTTTTCAAAAAGGCAACCGTTCCTGTATCAAATGGTTGCCTTTTTTACCTTCCGGAAGCAAAAATGCGGCCGCAGACGCTGCCCGAAAAAAGTTAACAGCAAGCCGGAGCGAGCGCGTCTGCAAGCGGGCGGTAAGGCGCAGTGTGACTTTTTTCGAAAAAGGAGAAAAATAGAGTGGGAGTATGGTGTATTTTTGCCAAGGGCAAAAAAAATAAGCCGGAGCAAAGCGAACTTTGCTCCGGCAACGACATGGTGGGCCAACTAGGACTCGAACCTAGGACCGACCGGTTATGAGCCGGTAGCTCTAACCAACTGAGCTATTGGCCCGGAAAAATTCCGGATAATCATCATTACTGATTAACAGTAATATTATATCACTCAAAGAAAAAAAAGTCAAGAGAGATTCAAGGCGCATTTTACATAAATATTCATGAAATTGAAGATATATTTTATGAACTATCACCCTTCATCCGTGTGATCTCGATCGATTATTAAAAATTTAACATTTATTTCTTGAAATGTATTATAATATATTATAAAATAGAATAAACTTAGATATTCTATACTGAATTGACATAATTGAAAGGATGATAAAACCATGGAAGAAGAAATCAAAAAAGGCGGGATATCTGTTGAAACCGAGCACATATTCCCGATCATAAAAAAATGGCTCTATTCGGATAAGGATATTTTCCTGCGCGAGATCGTTTCCAATGCCTGTGACGCAGTCACGAAGCTCCGCAGATTGAGTTCTCTCGGACAGGTGTCCGATATAGATGACAATTATCGTATAACCGTGAAGGCCGATAAGGAGAACAAAACGATAACCGTATCTGACAACGGCATCGGAATGACAGAGGAGGAGCTTGATAAGTATCTGTGTCAGATTGCGCTCTCCGGCGCTCTCGATTTCATTAATAAATATGAAGGAGAGGATACCAAAAACAACGGCATCATCGGACATTTCGGACTTGGTTTTTATTCGGCCTTTATGGTGGCTGACCGTGTGGAGATTAATACTTGTTCTTATCTTGAGGGCGAGCAGGCGATTCACTGGGAGTCAGAGTGCGGAACCGAATTTGAGATGAGTGACAGCGACAAAGATACGGTCGGAACTGAAATTATCCTTCATTTGAATGAAGACAGTTATGAATTTTCCAATGAATATCGTGTTCGTGAAGTTTTGGATAAATATTGTTCCTTTATGCCGGTTGAAATTTTCCTTACAAAGGCAAATGCTGAGCCGGAGTATGAGACAATTCCGAGCGAGGAAGTGACAGAGGAAGATACGGTTATTGAGGAAATTGTGGAAGAGCCAAAAGAGGATGACAAAAAAGAGGGCGAAGAAGCAAAAGAGCCGGTTAAAAAGACCAAAATTTTGAAACGTCCGGTATCCATTAGTGATACCCACCCACTTTGGGCAAAACATCCAAATGAGTGTACCGAAGAGGAATACAAGACATTTTACCGTAAAGTATTTAACGATTACCGTGAGCCGTTATTCTGGATTCATTTGAATATGGATTATCCGTTTAACTTAAAAGGTATCTTGTACTTCCCGAAAGTAAACTTAGAGTATGAGAATGTTGAAGGTATGATTAAGTTATACAACAATCAGGTATTTATTGCGGATAATATTAAGGAAGTAATTCCGGAATTTCTGATGTTGTTGAAGGGCGTTATTGACTGCCCGGATTTGCCATTGAACGTAAGCCGAAGTGCTTTGCAGAATGACGGATTTGTAAAGAAGATTTCGGATTATATTACGAAAAAAGTGGCAGATAAACTTTCCGGTATGTGCAAAACAGACCGCGAGAATTACGAGAAATATTGGGATGATATCAGCCCGTTTATCAAATTTGGCTGCTTGAAAGATGAGAAGTTCAAAGAGAAAATTAAAGATTATGTTTTGTTCAAAGACTTAGACGACAAATACAGTACATTAAAAGAGTATTTGGAGACAATTCCGGAGCCGGAAGTAGAGGCTGAAGTGGTTGAAGAAGGCAAAGAGGAAGAGAAGTCCTCGGAAGAAACTGAAGCGCCAAAGAAGATTGTTTACTATGTGACAGATTTGCAGCAGCAGAGCCAGTATGTGAAGATGTTCCGTGAGCAGGATATGAACGCAGTGGTACTTCTTCATAATATTGACCAGCCGTTTGTTTCTGCGTTAGAAGCCGGTGATGACGATGTGAAATTCCAGAGAATTGATGCAGATTTGACGGATGCTTTCAAAGAAGAAGGCGATGAGGAAAAACTGAAAGAAGATACCGAGACTTTGAAAGAGTTGTTCCGCAAAGCAACCGGAAAAGACCAATTAGAGGTTAAAGTGGAGAAATTGAAAAATGATAAAGTTTCTTCTATGATTACCTTGTCTGAAGAGGCCAGAAGGATGCAGGATATGATGAAGATGTATTCCGCAAATGGCATGGGCGGTATGGAACTGCCGGATGTCGGACAGACGCTTGTTCTGAATGCAAACAACGATTTGGTTCAGTATCTGCTGGCGAACAAAGACGGCGAGCACAGCGATATGTTCTGCAAACAACTTTATGATCTGGCAATGATTAGCCATCAGCCACTGCAGGCAGATAAGATGACAGAGTTTATTAATCGAAGCAATGAGATTATGATGCTGCTTACTAAGTAATGTAAGGTATTATGATTAGGAGAGCACCACCGGTGCATGAGGGCAGGACTTGCTTTTTATGTGCCGGTGGTGTTTTTGCCTATTTGAAAAAATGACCAAAAGTATGAATGAATTACTTGACAAAAAAATCAGGAATGTGTATTATATATTCTGTCGGTTATACACCGTGTGCTTCGATAGCTCAGTCGGTAGAGCACTTCACTCGTAATGAAGGGGTCGAGGGTTCAAGTCCCTTTCGAAGCTTCCTTTATTTTGTTTACAATATACTATTTTGTATACTATTTTCGAACTGCCTGCATTTACAGTAAAGTGGATGCAGGCAGTTTCAATAAGAAAGGAGAAATAAATGGCAGATAGAAAATTTTCGCAGGATATGGCAGGCGCGTGGGGGCTTATGAGACAGAAAGAAAAAGTGCTCATGATTTTACAAAGTATACTGACTGCCATATTGTTAATCTTTATCATTATCGATGTGGGCATGGGGATGAATAAGGGCTGGATGTTAAAAACGGAGCTTGGAATTGTTATTGTGCTGTTTGTTTTAAATGCCCTGAAAGCCTATCCGGAGAGGAAGAAAGCAATCGTTTTTTATGTGCTGCTTACCTTGGCGGCGGTGGTTTGTTTTACACTCCAGTTTATATAAATGGAAAAATCTTGACAAACGTATGTGGATACGCTACAATACATGGTGATTCAAAGTATATTTTTGAACGAATAAAAAAAGAATTTAAGTAAAAAGGAGAAATCGTATTATGTTAGAAAAAATGCAGGAACTTATCGCAGATCAGTTGAGCGTAGATGCAGACAGCATCACAGAAGCATCTTCTTTCAAAGATGATTTGGGAGCAGATTCTCTTGATCTCTATGAATTGATCATGGCTCTTGAAGAGGAGTATGATGTTGAGATTCCTACGGATGATTTGGAAAGCATCAACACAGTAGGCGACGTAATTAATTTCTTAAAGAGCAAAGGTGTAGAGTAAAACAATTGCACATAACCTGATAAACAGGTCAAGATTGACACCAAGAAGGTTTGACATAGTCCGCTTCTCTTGGTGTCAATGTTTTAGAGTGCAATGTATACGCACCAATGATGAGAGAATGACGAAAGAAAGGCTAGGATAGAACTATGGGTAAAATTGCATTTGTCTTCCCCGGACAGGGAGCACAGGTGGTAGGAATGGGACAAAATGTTTATGAAAATTCAGCAGTGGCAAAAGATGTGTTTGAACAGGCATCTAAGGCAGTTGATTTGGACTTGAAAGCACTTTGTTTTGAAGAAAATAACGACATTAATATTACAGAATTTACGCAGGTATGTCTTCTTACAACCAGTGTGGCAATT
>USPP01000131.1 GCA_900556615.1 uncultured Eubacteriales bacterium | reverse complement strand
AAGCCCTTGCTATTGCTACTCTTTGTTGTTGACCACCTGATAAATTATTTGGCATATTAGTTAATTTATCATTTAATCCTAAAGTATTTATTATGGAGTCAACATAGTTTGTATCTATTTTTGAGCCATCTAATTCTATGGGTAATACTATATTTTCATATACATTTAGTATTGGTACTAAATTATAATTTTGAAATACAAATCCCACCGAGTGGTTACGGTAAGCATCCCATTCGCGATCGGAATAATGGCTTGTTGATTTTCCTTTTATAATAAGATCTCCGTCTGTATAATGATCAAGTCCGCCTATAATATTGAGCAGCGTTGTTTTGCCGCACCCGGAGGGACCTAAAACAGAGACGAATTCGCTCTTTCTGAATTCAAGATCCACACCTCTGAGCGCTTCGACTGTTTGCCCGCCTGTAGGATATGATTTTTTTATTCCCTTTAATTCTAACAATTTCATCGTTCCTTTAATAAATAAATTATTTATATCGTAATCAATAATTGTTAACTGCGTATGAAAAAATATTGAGTTTATTTTTTCGTTTTTATAAAAATTTACCTTTGAAAAATTTCTTTTGTCTTCCTGTCTTCTGTTTGTAATGATATACCGTTTTCATGCGTATGAATTTACCAAATCGATAATTTTTTGAATTTATTAGTTCATAAAAAAAGCGTATTATAGTATTGATATTAGAAAGAGGATAAGGTATGGGTAATTTTAAAAACAAACTGATTAGATTTATGAGCGGTCGATACGGAATAGATGAGTTCGGAAAATTTCTTGTATGGGCATATGTCATTCTGATCCTTGTTGTAGCCGCAATTGATATTTTTGTTGACAGCATTTTCATTCATATTGTCAGATTTCTCCTCACTTTACTCGCTCTTTATGCAATATGGCGTATGTTTTCGAGAAGCATCTACCGCAGAAGAAATGAAAACGAAAAATATAAAGCATTAAGCGGCAAAATAAGCGCTTGGTATCGCCTTCAGAAAAACCGTGTTCGTGATCGGAAAACACATGTATATAGAAAATGCCCTTATTGCAAAGCTGTACTTCGCTTAAAAAGAATTAAGGGCAAACATCGTGCAGCATGTCCGAGATGTGGAAAAAGCTTTGACGTAAAGGTATAATTATTGAATCGATAAAGGCAAAATTTCAGGCAATACCGCACAAGGATTGTTGTATAGTTCCCCGCCTGTTTTTTCGTCAGACAATACCAATTGAGGAGGCAAGAGTGACTTCTCTGCCGACGAAATTTGTGAAGGTTGACGGAATAGATGCAAGCATATACGCATCATAGGCGTTAGCCGGTAATTGTGCGGTGTTGCCTTCATAATAACTTTTAGGTTAGATCGAATCTGCTTTTGTACATGCAAAACTGTATCAATTTTTGCTGTTCATTATAATTTTTATTGATATGTACCATATTAACAATTACGTGGTCATTCGATTTGATAAAAAAATCTATTGACAAATCGCTTTTCTTGTTGTAAACTAATATAAATGGTTGTAAACTAATATCAATATTTGTTTATCTCAATGGTTATAAATATAACCTTTTCTTTTGCGCGGTACGGTAAGTAAATATAAACGGTATCATAAAATGCCTACTCTTATTTTACCGTTTGCTCATGAACGTCTCTTTACTCGCGGACAGGGGAATCGGCGCGAAAGAAAAGATAGATTCAGTTCTATAGGAGCATAGCTGTTTCGCGCTCAAATTCTACCGGCAAAAGGAAATCCTTTCATTTAGATTTCTTTTGAGATCATAGAAGCTTCCCATTACTGTTGTGCCGCCGTTTTGGCTGCGGAGTGGAGATTAATATGAAAATTGACAATACCGTAAAAAAAGAAACTCTGTATATCGTACTCGGAGAAACTATTTTCTGCATTTTAATGCTTTCGGTTTACCTGATATGCGGAAAATTCTCCTTGAATGTACTCATAGCTGCACTTGTCGGCGGCTCTGTGTCTGCAATGAATTTTTTTCTTATGGGACTCACTTTGCAAAAAGCGGTAAAAATAGAAGACGAAGGAAACAGAGTTCGCCTTATTCGCACCTCACATATGCTGAGACTGCTTTTGATTGCTGTTATTATAATTGTATGTGCTGCTTTTCCCAAGCTCGATATTATCGCTCTTTTTATCCCGCTCTTTTTCCCGAGAATAATAGTTTTTATCAGAGGAATATATAGCGGAAAAAACAATAAAAATAAAACGGACATTCTGAAAATGAAGTAAACGAAAGATGAGGATGTCGGAATGAAATCCGAAACCAAATTCAAAATCAAAGATATTCTTTTAATACTGATGATGGTGCTTCCCTTTCTTTGCGCCATCATATTGAATATACTCACAAAACCGGCAAGCGACGAGATAAATGTAACCGGAGCGCAGATTTATTTTACTGTAAAAATGCCGATTCAGAACTTATACATAACAGAGGCTCAAATAACCTCACTCTGCGTAATGATTTCTCTGCTCGCGCTTTGTCTTTTCCTTACGCACGGAATAAGCAAAACGCCAAAGTATAAAAGGCAGCTTATTGCCGAAGTTCTTGTTGAAAAGGTACAGAATTTTGTAAACTCCAATATGGGAGAGCGTTTTTCGGGCTTTGCACCGTTCGTTGCATCTGTAATGGGATTATCCGCTCTTTCAAGTCTTTCAAGCCTTTTGGGGCTTTATCCCGCAACATCGGATTTGAATATTGTCGCGGGCTGGGCGATACTTGTATTCATTCTGATCACCTACTACAAAATGAAGGCGGGACCACTGAATTATCTGAAAAGCTTTGCGGAACCTATTCCGGTATTTGCTCCTTTTAATGTTATCAGTGAAATTGCAACACCGGTATCCATGGCGTTCCGTCACTATGGTAATGTTCTGTCTGGCGTAGTGATTTCTGCGCTTGTTGCTGCGGGATTAAGCGGACTTTCCGGTCTTCTTCTCGGATGGCTTCCTGGAATTTTAGGAGAAATTCCGTTTTTAAGAATCGGAATCCCGGCAGTTCTTTCCTTATATTTCGACCTTTTCAGCGGATGTCTGCAAGCATTTATATTTGCCATGCTGACCATGCTTTATATATCGAACGGATTCCCTGAGGAGGCATATGAAAAGCGCCGGATGAAAAAAGCCGGTAAAGCTTTACATTAATATACAGATAAAATAAAAACATCGGAGGAAAAAATATGGAACTCGCAATAGGAATAATACTCGGCTGCTGTGCACTCGGCGCCGGAACAGCAATGATCGCCGGAATCGGTCCCGGTATCGGTGAAGGTAATGCTGTCGCAAAGGCTTGTGAAGCGATCGGACGCCAGCCGGAATGTAAAGGACAGGTCACAAGCACAATGCTTATGGGCTGCGCTGTTGCCGAAACCACCGGACTTTATGCTTTGGTAATCGCCATTCTGCTTATTTTTGTTGCTCCGAAAATGTTTGTGAATATTCTTCTCAACGCAATAAAATAATGCGCGGTATATTCCGTGGCGAAAGGAATGAACAACAATGAATGTTCAGACACTTGACGTTATTTCCGTAAATATCTGGAATATACTTATCTCGCTTGCCAACCTTGTCATTATGTTCTTTATCGTTAAAAAATTTCTTTTCAAGCCGGTATGTAGGGTATTGGAAGAGCGAAAAGCAGCAGTAAACAAAGTATATTCCGATGCAGAAAATACCCGCTTGAATGCGGAAGCTTATAAAACGGAATATGAACATAAATTATCCGCGGCGCAGAATGAGGCCGGCGAAATAATCCGCTCCGCAAACGAACGTGCGAACGCGGCAAGCGACGAGATATTAAATGAAGCTAACCGGAAAGCTTCCGCTATATTGAAAAAAGCCGACGAAGATATTGCTTTTGAGAAGAAAAAAGCGATAAACGATATTAAAAATGAAATCTCCGGAATTTCGCTTGATATCGCCGAAAAAATGATCGGACGCGAGATTAACGAAAATGACCACAGAGCACTGATTGACAGCTTTATTGACGGAATAGAAAAATAATTCCGCACTATAGTCAAAAAATTTACTTTTGCGGTATCACCGCAGAATCGGGAATAAAATGACAGATATAGTAAAAGAATACAGTAAAGCACTGTATGAGCTTTCAGAGGAGGAGAATCTGGAATCGGAATTTCTCGGAGAGATCAGAATGCTTTCGAAAATTATCAGCGATTCCCCGGAGTTCATTTCTCTGCTTTCCGCACCTAATATTTCGAAATACGACCGTATGAATGTTATTGACAAAGCCTTTTCGGGCAGATTTCATGAATATATCTGTTCTTTCATGAAGCTTATGACGCGGCGTGGACACGCACGCTTTATTCTTCCGTGCTTCACCGAATACGAAAAGCTTTGGTATGAGAAGAGCGGAATTATCGTAGCTGAAGTGAAAACCGCAATAGAAATGACGCTTCCCGAAAAAAATGTTCTCCACAAAAAGCTCGAAGAATATGTCGGAAAATCAGTTGAAATGAGATGCACCACAGACAGCAGTATTATAGGCGGCGTTTCCATTATGATCGGCGGCATACTTTTGGAAGGCAGCGTCAAAGCGCGGCTCACCGCGCTCCATGAAGCACTGTTCAAAAAGACACTTTAACCGTATTTTTTATCAGTGCAATCAATTTAACAAAGAAAGCTTATCATAAGACCTGGTGATTATAATGAATCTAAATCCTGAAGAAATCAGCAGTATTATAAAATCCGAAATTAAACATTTTAATGAAAAAACCGAGCAAGCCGAAATCGGAACCGTAATCCTGGTCGGAGACGGAATAGCCAAAGCTCACGGTCTTGATAATTGTATGGCTAACGAGCTTCTCGAATTTGAAGGCGGGGATTTCGGAATGGCTCAAAATCTTGAGGAAGACAGCGTTTCTATTGCGATTCTGAGCAACGACACAGGTATTAAAGAAGGTACCGTCGTGAAACGTACCGGTCGGGTAGTCAGCGTACCTGTCGGAGAAGCGATGCTTGGGCGTGTTGTAAACGCACTCGGAAAGCCGATCGATGGAAACGGACAGATTTTTACGTCAGAAACACGCCCCATTGAATCGGAAGCACCCGGTATTATAAAAAGAAAAAGCGTAAAGGTTCCGCTTCAAACCGGTATTAAGGCTGTGGACAGCATGATTCCTATCGGAAGAGGTCAGCGTGAGCTGATTATCGGGGACAGACAGACAGGAAAAACCTCAATTGCTATTGATACCATCATAAATCAAAAAGATACCGATGTGCTTTGCGTCTACGTTGCTATCGGTCAGAAAAATTCAACGGTGGCACAAATAACTGAAACCCTCAGATCTGCCGGTGCGCTTGATTATACCGTAATTGTATCGGCGACCGCTTCCGAAACCGCTCCGATACAATATATTGCACCATATACCGGCTGTGCTATTGCGGAATATTTTATGTCGAAAGGTAAAGACGTGCTTATTGTATACGACGATCTGAGTAAGCACGCCGTTGCATACCGCGCCCTTTCCCTTTTGATCAGACGTCCTCCGGGCAGAGAGGCGTATCCGGGTGATGTTTTTTATCTTCACTCTCGTCTGCTTGAACGCGCGGCGCGCGTAGCTCCTGAATACGGAGGCGGCAGTATAACTGCGC
>USPP01000130.1 GCA_900556615.1 uncultured Eubacteriales bacterium | reverse complement strand
GAAGCGTATCGGTATCCGTGCCTCCAGAAATCGAATTCGTATCCCCTGTCATGGTTGTATCTCCTTTTTCCTGCCCCGCGCACGATGCAAGTATGATGCCCATGACCGAAAGAATCGCGAGACATATAATAAGTATGTATGTTTTTTTCATCAGCTTATTCTTTCAATTTTATTCTGCTTGATCAAAGCGCATTCATATATTTCGCAATTATCAGCTCTATAAGCCCTGCTTTTGAACTGAAAAGTGAACTGAATGTACCGGTTCCGTTCCAGATTACTTCAAGAATTTGATTTCTTATGTCTGCCTGCCATACCGTATCTCCAAGCTCCAAATACCTTGTTTCGCTGATCAAATCCAGCATTTCTTTATTGATGTCATCTCTTGCATAGCGATTTCCGAGTGCTTCCTCATAATAGGCGTCATATACATAATTTGCGCTCTCTACCGCAAGCGCCTCAAGAATGACGGAGGTCATATCAAGCACAGAGTTTGTTGAGGGGACAACATAAATCCAGCCGTCCACTACCCGTGAATGATAAGATTCCTGATCCTCGCTCGCTTTCGGTGACGGAAGTATTCTGAATTCATCCTCCATATCGTTCAAATTGAAGGTATTTCCGATAGAACCGACAAGAAACAATGCCGTTCCGTCCGTAAAGGTATTCATAGAGCTAACCGACTGATCCTCTCCCGGCCACTTCTGGGATTCATACTTGGTGTTATCAAAGATCACGCCGCTCTTTACATTATCGCTGAGTACCGTAAGAAAATCAATGAATTTCTCATCATCGGCGGCAGTAAATATCGGATAATCATCGGAATCCTTCTCCATGGTTTTAAATCCGGAACCAATCCAAAGCGTAGGATGAATCATATCTCCCCTTCCGGCAATTCCCACCGAATCGTTATCGGTTATCACTCCGTCAGAGTCAAGATCGTTTGTAGCGCTCTTTGCATATTGAAGCATGGTATCAAAGGTCCATGTACCGTTTTTCACCATATCATACGGATCCGAAAGTGTAAATCCGGCACCCTTATCCAAATTATAGAATACACAGTTTGTCTGAGCAAACATATTCAAACATTCAGCACTGTAGGCAAAATAATAAGTATCATTCACCGATATCATATCATTTACATCATGTACATACCACGGCTGGGTAAGATCATTGTATTTCAGTTCTGAAGTGGGAATGCAATACCCATCTATCGCAAACACAAATGCCTCGCGCTGAATCAGCATGTTGAGTTCATAAGCATCGTCATTAGTAGAAACATACGTTTCAAGCATGCTCGAGCATTCTTCCCAGTTTTGAGCAAGCGTCTCTGAGAACTTTACCTTATATTTATCTTCGATCATAGAATTGCGCTTGTATCTTGCGGCCACTACCTTATCTGTCGCAGAGGAATCCGCCATAAAACCGGTATACATATCGGCATATTCATCAGGAACAGTAAGAACTCGGAAATCCGCGTCGTTATAGGTCGTATCAGGAAGATAGTCTGCAACATAAAGTCCATCGCCTGGGTTATTGGCTATCGTACCGCCAGAATCGGAGGTCTCGTCGCCTTTTTTCGTCGGTTCTGAACACGCGGCAAACGTACCGCTTAGAAAAAGTGCGGATAACAATAATGCAATCATCTTGTTTTTCTTCATAATTTTTCTCCATTCAAAATAAAATTGGGAAACTATATAATAAAATATATTATATTAACAAACTCATTAGCATTGTATTCACAATCAAAAAACAGTTATTTTACACACTCTAAATATAATATATTAATTATTTTCAAATAAACCTGAATTTTGACTTGTATAATTGTCAATAATCACTTTGCTAAATATATTATAACAACATTTTGCATAAATAACAGGGGGAAATTTTGACCTGTATGGGCAACTATTTGACTTTTGCACAAAATTTACATCAAGTTAAAAGAATTTCAATTCAGAATACAAGTTATTTTGCAGAGTTCCATCCTCTCCCCGCTTAAAGAGTTTATGCCCTTTTACATCTGATAAAAACGAATTTTTGAGATTTTATGAAATTTTCCAAAGCTTCCAAAGAGGTTTAGAACAAGTCCCTACTTGCAAAGAAATATTATATATCCCCTACGGCGGAGAAAGATTGCGGAAGTCATAACCGCCGAGCCAATGTTTGCTCAATTCTGTACATCTGCAACAACATGCTTTACAACCACAGATGCGGTAACGGTTCCCTATCTTTTTAGGCAAAGGGAAACGTCAGCGAGAAAGTGATCATTTTATTTTTTCGTAAGTGACACAATCTCACCGTAAGCTTCACCGGTATCTTTTATACAAAAGAACCGCGGAACGGATTGTTCAACAGTGCACTTCTTTCCAACACCCTTAAACGGTCAATTTTCAGATTACAAAACAAAAAAGCCGCAGAAAACGTTAACCGTTTTCTGCGGCTTTTTTGAATTCATTAAATTTTTAGTTTAAGGGGGAAATTATTGCTGCTTCATAGCCGCAAAGCACTCACTGCAATATACAGGTCTGTCGTTTCTGGGCTGGAAGGGAACGCGAGCTTCTTTGCCACAGTTCGCACAAACAGCAGTGAAAAGCTCCTTTCTCAGCTGTCCGGAATTCTTTCTTGCATCACGGCAGTTTTTGCATCTCTGAGGCTCGTTCTGGAATCCTCTCTCCGCATAAAACTCCTGCTCCCCTGCAGTGAAAGTGAACTCCTCTCCGCAGTCCTTACACTTCAGAATCTTGTCTTCGTACATTTTGCTACCTCGCTTTAAAAATGGTTAAAATAATTTTACCCCCAAGCGGATTGCCACCGCTATCTTTGCATCACCGGGATTCAACGCTTTTGTTAAGCTATCAGGGCATATATATGTAATATATTTTATACTATATCTATTGTTTAGGAAAAATCACATATTGTACCCGCTTCTAAGTTTAGCTTTTGCTCTGAACAAAGCGTTATCGACAGATTTTTCGTTTCTGCCAAGCGATAAAGCAATATCCCTGTACGATTTACCGTCAAGATACATATAAAAAACAGTTTTTTCATATTTTGTCAGGAGTCTCTCCGCCGCCGCCGATATCTCTCTGATATTCATTGAATCACCCTGCGGGGCTGATACTGCTTCTCCGAGCTTTTCCGCTTTCGTATTATGTTTTTTTTCGGAACGACTCTTCCGGAGTATACTTACCATACGGTTTCTCATGCAGATTTTTGCATATAATCCGAAAGAAACCTTATCTTGTTCGCAATCGAAAGAAAGAAGCGCACGATAAAAAGCAAGAAATACCTCCTGCCGCAGATCTTCATAACCTTCGGCGGTTCCATCACACAAACGGAAATATTTTTCCGTCATCGAATCAATGAGCGGAGCGTATTTCTTTGTCAGTTCGGCAAAAGCGGAATTGTCTCCGTTTTTCGCCGCAAAGAGCAAATCGTCTTTCACCGAATTCCTCCGAGAATCATTAACATAATTATACCATTAAAAAAGAATATGTCAATACATTTTTCACAAATTTTAAATCATTTTTTTCGACATTGTGAATTTTATACATAAAATATATACTATTTTTGTCATTTATGCTCTTTGATTTGGCAAATCAAGTTGAATACCGTCGAATACTGCACAAAATCAAGAAATAAAATTCATCAAAATCGCCCACTCAGTCTATCAGATAGTTAACCTCCCCCGTCAGAACAGCAAGAATTCCCCTGTAAACGACCTCAGGCTTATCGTAAAAATTATGCCGGATCCGCTCAAGCTGATTACTGCTCTCAAGCGTCAGTGTAACATTGAGAATCTCCTCATCCTTTTCTGTAATGATACATTCAGCTGAAAAGCGACCGTTCTGAAGCGTATGAAAGTCAAACTTGACCTTGGCTCCTCTCTCCTTAAAAGAGAGAAGACGAAGAGCACTCTTGAGACTTTTTTCTTTGATCATATTGATCAGACGGCTGTCAAGCGTATCAGCAACATGAATTCCCTGAGGAGTTATACGATACATTTCTTCACCGTCATTCTTCATTTCCTCGATATTTCCCGTCTCAAGCAATTCGGCAAAGCATTCGACAAAGTCAAAATATCCAACGAAGCCATCCTGGACTACGATATCGTTTATACTCACAAAATCCAACGGATAACCGATATGGCGCAGCAAATATAATATGAAGATTTTTATGTCGTTTTTATCTTTAAGCTGATTCTGCATATAAAAAACACCACGCCTTTCAATAAAAGTCAAACACATCATGAATCACAAAAAAACGGACGGAACTCCCGACCGTTTCCGTAACAACGAGACAAACAGGGCAGCTTCGGGGAAACCCAAATATAACCTGGGTTCCCCCGAAAGGATACTGATTATTCAGCGGCTGATTCGTATCCGACGTTATCGGGATACTTGCTGATATTTTTTAAAACCGCTTTGGTAAAGATATCGACGCCGAAGTAGTTTGTGCTCAGCTTGGATATATCAGAGGTTGTAAGCGTCGCCTGCTGGAGCTGCACAAGAGGTATAATCGGCATATCATTCATCAGTATGGCTTCCGCCTCATGAAGAAGTCCCGCTCTCTTTTCAAGATCGGATTTCTCGGCAAATGCCTCTTCCATCTTAGCGTCATATTCAGCGCTATAATATCCGCTTACATGAGTGGCAAGCTCATATGTATCGTCATCTCCCACATTGTCCAAATCCATCATTCCGCTTGCAAAAGCCTTCGCGAACTGTGCAAGATTCGGGAACGCATCGGTAGTCAGCATCTGATAATCTACCGATATAACCTGAAAATCTCCCGCTTCATATGCTTCAAGATAGGGATCGGAAACCAGGTCATATTCCTTTTCGTCGGTATATTTTTTATAGTCAAGAGGATTGAGAGTAACCTTGAAGCCAAGCGCTTCCCAAACCGTCTTTACATACTCCGCAACAGCAACGTCAGCCTCGTTATTACGGAGAGTAATCGTAATATCCCCTCCGCTTACGCCTGCGGTATTGAGCAGCTGCTTGGCAGCTTCAACATCTGCGCTCGCCGAGATAAGAGCTTCTGCGGAATCACGGAACGAAGCTCCCTTCTTGGAATACTTTGTATTGTAAACGCCGTCAGCGATCAGTCCCTCCGCCGGCTTGGCAAAGGTGAGAATATCTACAATCGCATTTCTGTCGATCGCAAGGGAAAGCGCGTGGCGGACATCCGGATTATCAAACGGTGCAACCTTGGTATTGAACACATAAGAAAGTACCGACATCGTATCGGAAACTTCCGCCTTATCCTTGTACTCCGCCCTCTTATCAAGCGGAAGCTCGCCGTCATAAACAATATTACCTGCTTCCAAATCGGTAAGATTCTCAGAAGCGCTCTTCTTGAAATTAACAACCAATCTGTAAGGCGTTACGAACTTTTTAATGCTGTCTTCCTCAATATCCCTATAATAATACCTGTTGCGTTCAAGAACCAGCTTTTCGCCGGGCGTATAGGTTCTTACACAGAAAGGACCGTTGCATACCACGATAGAGGAGCTGGAGGACCAGTCTGCCGCAACCTTATCTACTGCGATTTCGCGAAGCGGGACAAGCATCGGACTTGCAAGATATTCATAAAACTTGTCGTAATTGGTTTTACCCTCGAACTCAATTCTTATCACA
>USPP01000129.1 GCA_900556615.1 uncultured Eubacteriales bacterium | reverse complement strand
CGCATCAGGCGCATACCGTTGTACGTATTTTATCAGGTAAGCTTGATGTATAAATTTATCCAAGAAAGAGGAAGAACAATGAACAACGATAAACTGATAATCGGAGGTTATGAATTTAACTCCCGATTTATTCTCGGTTCGGGAAAATATTCTATGAAGCTGATTGAGGCGGCGGTTAAGGATGCAGGTGCGCAAATGATCACACTTGCGGTAAGGCGTGCCAATACGAAAGAACAGGAAAGCATTCTGGATTATATTCCCAAGGGAATCACACTGCTTCCCAATACTTCAGGAGCAAGAAATGCCGGCGAAGCCGTGCGTATTGCCCGGCTTGCCAGAGAAATGGGATGCGGAAATTTTATTAAAATTGAAATTATGCGCGATTCAAAATATCTGCTTCCCGACAATCAGGAAACCGTAAAGGCGACGGAAATACTTTCCAATGAGGGCTTTGTTGTGATGCCGTATATGTACCCTGACTTGAATACCGCCCGGGATCTTGTGAATGCAGGAGCGGCAGCCGTTATGCCGTTGGCTTCTCCTATCGGTTCCAATAAAGGTCTTGCTACCAAAGAATTTATTCAAATTTTGATTGACGAAATCGATCTTCCCATTATCGTTGACGCCGGTATCGGAAAGCCATCGCAGGCTTGTGAAGCTATGGAGATGGGGGCGGCGGCGATTATGGCAAATACCGCGCTTGCAACGGCGGGAGATCTGACCTTGATGGCGTCGGCGTTTAAGCAGGCGATTGAAGCGGGGAGAAAAGCTTATCTTTCCGGACTTGGAAGAGTGCTTACCCGCGGTGCGTCGTCCTCCGATCCTTTGACCGGTTTTTTGCGTGATTGAGGAGGAGATAATGGAAGAAAATCGTTTTCTTGTCGATTCGGAATACCTGTCCGCCGAAGAGCTTGCTAAAAAACACAGAATCGAATCCGATCCTTCATGCAGAAAAAATCATATGGAATATCTGCCCGGAATGGAAATTATTGAGTCGGATATATGCAAAAACGTGATGGAGCAGATGCATTCCTACGATTATACTAAATATACGGCAGGAGACGTGCAGACGGCTATGGAACACGATACCTGTTCCATAGAAGATTTCAAAGCTTTGCTCTCTCCCGCGGCAGAGCCGTTTTTAGAGCAGATGGCAGAGAGAGCCCGTCTTGAAACCGGTAGGCATTTCGGTAATACCGTGTACCTGTTTACTCCTCTTTATATAGCCAATTACTGTGAGAATTATTGCGTTTACTGCGGATTTAACTGTTATAACCATATCAATCGCATGAAGCTTACAGCAGAGCAGATTGAAAAGGAGATGAAAATTATTTCCGACAGCGGAATGGAGGAAATCCTTATTCTCACGGGAGAGAGCCGCTCACAAAGCAGTGTGGAGTATATCGGAGAGGCATGCAGGCTGGCACGAAAATATTTCCGCATGGTAGGGTTGGAAATTTACCCCGTCAATACCGATGAATATCAGTATCTTCACGAATGCGGCGCGGACTATGTAACGGTTTTTCAGGAAACCTATGACGCAGAAAAATATGAACAGCTTCATCTTCTCGGACACAAGCGCGTATGGCCTTACCGCTTTGACGCACAGGAGCGTGCCTTGCGGGGCGGTATGCGGGGTGTCGCGTTCTCGGCGCTTTTAGGGCTTTCCGACTTCCGGAGGGACGCTTTGGCAAGCGCTTTGCACGTTTTTTATTTACAGCGTAAATATCCTCACGCGGAGATGTCGCTGTCCTGTCCCCGTCTTCGTCCTATCATCAATAATGATAAAATTAATCCCCTTGATGTTCATGAGAAACAGCTTTGTCAAATTATCTGTGCATACCGTATTTTTTTACCTTATGTCGGTATTACGGTATCTTCCCGCGAGAGCGCCGGCTTTCGTAACGGTATTGTAAAAATCGCTGCAACAAAGGTGTCCGCCGGTGTTTCTACGGGTATCGGCGATCATGAAAGCAAATACAGCGGAAAGAAAACCGACAAGGAAAGGGGAGACGAGCAATTTGAAATTGACGATAACCGAAGCTTTAACCGAATGTATCAGGATATCGCGGACGAGGGCTTGCAGCCGGTCTTGAACGACTATCTTTACATGTGAGGAGAAAAGTAAATGAGAAATTTTGATACGACCCTCTATTTTATTACTGACAGCACAAATTATGATGAGGAAGAGTTTCTGCGCCGAACAGAAGAAGCCTTAAAAGGCGGTGTAACGCTTTTGCAGCTGCGTGAGAAGGATAAGACGACAAGAGAATATATTTCGCTTGCAGAAAAAGTACATAGGTTGACAACTCAATACAAGATTCCTCTCATCATTGACGATCGCATTGACGTGGCGCAGGTTATAGGAGCAGAAGGTGTTCATCTCGGACAGAGCGATATGCCGATTGATGCAGCCCGCAAAATTCTCGGTGACGGTTTCATTATCGGAGCGACGACAAAGACCGTACCGCAAGCGCTGGAGGCATTCGGACAGGGGGCGGATTATCTCGGCGTGGGAGCAATTTATCCTACAACAACAAAGGTCAGAACCGTGCTTACCTCTGTTGAAACCCTCAACGCAATTTGCCATGCAGTTCCGATTCCTGTCAATGCTATAGGCGGACTGAATAAAAACAATGTTGGGATTCTCAAAGAAATTCCGATTGCGGGAATTTGCGTGGTATCTGCTATTATGAAAGCAGAGAGCCCGAAGACGGAAGCGGAAATTCTGCTGACGCTTGCAAAGGAACTGACTGAAAAATGAAAATGAAGACGGCATTATCCATCGCAGGCAGCGATTCCAGCGGAGGAGCGGGAATTCAAGCCGATATTAAAACGATGACAATGAATGGGGTTTTTGCTATGAGCGCGGTTACCGCCTTGACGGCTCAGAACACGACCGGAGTAAGGGCGATTCAAGAAGCTTCTCCCGAATTTTTAAAGCAGCAGATTGATGCTGTATTTGAGGATATTTTTCCCGACGCCGTTAAAATCGGTATGGTGTCCTCCGCTGAACTGATTCGTGTGATCGCAGATAGGCTGCGTTATTATAAGGCGAAGCATATTGTTGTAGATCCGGTCATGGCGGCAACGAGCGGTTCTTCTCTCATAAAAACCGACGCGGTCAAAATGCTGGCAGAGGAAATTTTTCCGATCGCCGCTCTTATTACACCGAACATCTCCGAAGCACAGGTTCTCTCCGGTCTTTCCATTGAAACGAAAGAGGATATGCAGAAAGCGGCAAAGCAGATTGGCAATACCTATGACTGCGCCGTACTGCTTAAAGGAGGACACAGTATCAGCGATGCTGACGATTTGCTGTATCAGAACGGTCAGGCGATGTGGTTTCATGGGAAACGCATTGAAAACCCCAATACTCACGGTACCGGGTGTACTTTATCAAGTGCTGTCGCCGCCAATCTTGCTAAAGGATTTGCTCTCACGGAAGCTGTCGGAAGAGCGAAGGACTATATTTCCGGTGCACTTTCTGCTATGCTGGATTTAGGACAAGGCTCCGGACCGATGAACCATGCCTTTTGTCTTTCTTCCTGTTTTTTTCAGGATAAATGTAAATAAAGATAAGGCAACACCGCCGGGTTTGCGGCTAACGCCTTGACAGCAAAGCTGCTTGCATATTTTCGGTATTGCCTTAAGTTGGGACTTTGATTCAAACCCTATTTTGGGTGCTTATTGAAAAAATTACTCTAAAACCCGCAATGATTTTAAAGGGCATTTCTAAAAAAGATTTGTTAAAGCCTGAAACTCTTAAGCAGGGGGCGGGACAAAGCCCTGTAGAATACTTTGTCTTCAGTTTTACCTATATTGTCTGAAAGGAATTTAATTGAATGAGAAACTATACTACCCAAATGGATGCTGCAAGGCGCGGCATCATTACCTCCGAAATGAAGGCAGTTGCCGCTAAGGAATACCGTACCGAAGAAGAAATCCGTGATTTTGTTGCCAAAGGTCAGGTTGTTATATGTGCCAATAAACTGCATACCTGTATCAACCCAAGCGGCGTCGGTTCGATGCTTCGTACCAAAATTAACGTCAATCTCGGCGTATCCCGCGATTGCAAGGATTACGATATTGAGATGCAGAAGGTAATGGCTGCCGTTGATATGGGAGCGGAGGCTATCATGGATCTCTCCTCTCACGGAAATACCCAGCCGTTCCGCCGTAAGCTTACGAGCGAATGCCCTGCTATGATCGGCACTGTTCCGGTCTATGACAGTGTAATTCACTACCGGCGCGATCTGGCAACCCTTACAGCAAAGGATTTCATTGACGTCGTTCGTTTGCATGCACAGGATGGTGTGGATTTTGTGACGCTTCACTGTGGGATTACTCGTAAAACGATTGAACAAATCAAAAAGCATAAAAGAAAAATGAATATCGTTTCCCGCGGCGGTTCTCTGGTTTTTGCCTGGATGAGCATGACCGGAGAAGAGAATCCTTTCTATGAATACTATGATGAAATTCTTGATATTTGCAGAGAATACGACGTTACCGTCTCTTTGGGTGATGCTTGTCGTCCCGGCTGTCTTGCCGACGCCGGAGACGTCTGTCAGATTGAAGAACTTGTTCGGCTCGGAGAACTGACAAAACGCGCTTGGGAAAAGGACGTTCAGGTTATGGTGGAAGGCCCCGGACATATGCCGATGGATCAGATCGAGGCTAATATGAAGCTGCAGCAGACCGTTTGCATGGGGGCTCCGTTCTATGTGCTCGGTCCTATTGTGACCGATATTGCGCCCGGCTATGATCATATCACCTCTGCCATCGGCGGAGCAATCGCGGCGGCTTCCTGAGCGGCGTTTCTTTGCTATGTAACACCGGCAGAGCATTTGGCTCTGCCGAACGTCGAGGATGTTAAGCAGGGAATTATCGCCGCCCGCATTGCGGCACATGCGGCGGATATCGCGAAAAAGCTACCTCATGCCAGAGATATCGACGATACCATGGCGGACGCCAGGCGTACCTTTGATTGGGAAAAACAGTGGGAATGTTCGATCGATCCCGAAACGGCAAAGGCGATTCGCGGCAGTCGTGCGCCGGAACAGGAGGACAGTTGTTCTATGTGCGGCAAGTTCTGTGCTGTCAGGAGTATGAATAAGGCTTTAAACGGTGAATATATCGATATTCTGTAATAAAGTTTATACTTGAAGAAGATTTATGGGAAATGGGTAAGAAGATATGCTGTCAAGGTGTAAGCTGTGATCCCGGCGGTGTTGCCTTAAAACTTGCTTTAACATCGACGGACAACGGGAAAACAATTTTTTGCTGCTTTCTGTACATGTTTTGGATTTTGACGAATCTCCGGAAACAAAGCTGATATTACTGTCAACTGAACAAGTCAAAAAAGCAGCCGCCATGCGGCGTTCAGAACATTTTTGACTTGTCTGAGTGCTGAGGAAATCACTGAATAACCCGTCAACGGATCTTTCCGGCTGATTTATTGTCCGGCATCGTTAAAAAATCTTGAAATATGAACCTATTTCTGCGTTTTTGCCTTGCCGTTCAAGAAATCATCTCGGAAATCTGCATAGCCGATTGATTCAGCGATTCTCAAGGTTTTTAAGTTAATTTACTTAAGACAATATTACTGGGTTCACGGCTATCACCTTTGTTTCGTATATGCTTGCCTCTATTCCGTCAT
>USPP01000128.1 GCA_900556615.1 uncultured Eubacteriales bacterium | reverse complement strand
GGCATTTTCACGGTTTCCCGACCGGGAAAATGCCGGGCTTGTTGCTTAACGCAACAGCCCGGCGAATCATTTCTTGCCGGCATACTCCGTGCCGTATTTTCTCTCCCGACAAGCAAAACCGACTGCTTTTCAGAGAAAATCGGAGTGAATTTGAAAAAGTTCCCTTACCGACTCGACTTAATCCCTCAAGAGAAACCTGCTTCTTAATTGCCGCATCACACGCACCGCAACCCATAAACGAATCATCACCATAGCAGTTTATCTAAAGCTCGGTTTTGTTTTATACGGACTTGCCCACAGTGCGCTGTATATCTTAATCCGGTTCGTTTTACCGCTCTCCGGTTTATTTAGAACAATACCGCACAATGATTGCTGTACAGCTGCGCCGCTGAATTTTTCATCGGACAATACCAAGTGAGAAGCCAAGAGTTAAGGAACTGCTGATTAAATCTGTTACGCAGATTTCCGAGATGATTTTTTGCACGCAAGGCAAAAAAACGCAGGAATATGGTCAATATTTCAAGGTTTTTTAACGATGTCGGGCATAAAATCGGCCGAAAAGATGCATTGACGATTTATTCAGCGGTTCCTTAACTCCTCTGCCAACGAAATTTGTGAAGTATGACGGAAAAGATGCACGCATATGCGCAGCATAGGCGTTAGCCGTGCCCCCAGCGGTGCTGCCTCAGATTACTAAAGAGAAAAGGCGTGCCGGATGAAACCGCGCGCGCCCTTTGATTTAATTTCTGTTTAGTCAAGCAGATCGCATACAAGCGAGCATATTCCGGCCACGGCGCATATCGCCGCTCCAACAAGAAGAATGTCGGTAACGTTTACCGTAGCTCCCTCTTCCACAACTTCAGCCTTAAATTTCGGAGCAGACGGTGCCCTCTTGGTATGCAGCGATATTTCTGCGTTTCCCTTTGCGGTAACCTGAAGCTCTTTGATTCCGGAAAGTGCGGATCGAAGCTCTGAAAGCTTTTCTTTTACAAGTTCCATTTCTCTATATTCCCCCACGATTATTTGTGATAAATTAATTATAAACAATATTTTTATTGATTTCAATAATAATTTATGAACATGTAAATAACGATGCACAAAAAAATGTGGGTTCTTTCTCCCATAAATACTTATTGGAAAGAGATTTCTTTTCATAATATACTCTTTACCGAAGCATTTATTGAACAAACAGCGGCGATAAAGCTGAGACGCAATAACGAAACTTTTATAAGCAAATAAACAGGAGAAGAAAATGAAGAACTGGTACAAAGAAAATTACACATTTAAGGCAACACCGCACAATGCTTGTTGTGCAGTTGCGCCGCCGGATTTTTCGTCAGACAATACCAATTGAGGAGGCAAGAGTGTCCTCTGCCGACGAAATTTGTGAGGGTTGACGGAATAGCTGCAAGCTAATGCCCAATAAAGGCGTTAGCTGTGCACCCGGCGGTATTGCCTTATAGATGCCCTGAAATTTATCGTATTTCTATTTTATATCATACATCATGCACAGTGTGTCGCTTTCAGTCGTATGTAAAAATTTTTATCAAGAATATTGATTCAAATTTTCCGCTTCGGACACGAATTTACAGTTTTTGCATAATCTAAAAGTGAGCATTCAAAAAACACATTATTTTGTAATCCGATAAAGAATAAGCTTTTCTGTCTTAGCTATGCAATATCAAATCCATAATACAATAGAAAAACAGCATTTTCCGTGAATTCTGAAAAGCCAATTTAACGATAAGAAAGGTATTAATCATTATGGAAGAACAAGGAAAAGGTTTCATTACAATAAATGTCAGAACCGCCGGCGGAGCCATTCCGGTCGAAGGAGCGTCTATTACAATAAAGACATCGGCCGGTATTAACAGTACGGTAATTGCAGTTACATTCACTGATTCAGGGGGCGCAAGCGATATCATAGCGCTTCCCGCTCCTTCGAGAGCAAACAGCCAAACACCCGGTCAGGAACCGGTATGCAGTTTTTACACAATTGACACAGATCGAACCGGATATTATTCTGTAGTAAACAATAATGTTCCGATATTCGACGGAATAACCTCAATACAAGAAGTGCTGCTCATACCGATAGCCGAAGGAAACGGATTGCTATTTCCGCAGGATCTCACACGATTTAACGATTCCTCCTCTGTCAATAACTTATAGAAAAATAAAAACCGCGCCGCACTTAACCGGGGCTTCAAAATCTTTGAGATACAGTTTAACATATAGCACAATAGGAATCGCAATCCTTTTCCGATAAAAATGTAAAGGCAATACCGCACAATGATTGTTGTACAGTTGCGCCGCCAGATTTTTCGTCAGACAATACATATTGAGGCAAGATCCTTCTATGCCAACGAAAATTGTCAGGTATGACGAAAAACAGATCCCATCGGTTTTAGGCAGTGAGATTTTAGAGGTCTCCTTCTATAAAGAGGTATTTCCGGTTCCATAACACCCCATAGACTTATAACAGCACTGTCCACTCCGTTAATCAATATACAAGATAAAGACACACATTCATAAAAAACATCGAAAGGAAAACAAAATGCCAACAAGCATACCTTATATACCTGAAAACATAACAGTACATCTGGGGGAGCCCGATCAGGACGCCCAAAATGTCACGGTATCCTTCCCCGACTATATAAAAAACGTAGCGTCGAGTGAAATCTATCCGACATGGCCGGAGAGTGCCCTCAGAGCCAATATTCTGGCACAGATATCATTTGCTCTTAACCGCGTTTATACCGAATATTACCGCTCCAGAGGATACAATTTTAACATTACAAATTCAACGGCAATCGATCAGTCATTTATACAGGGACGAAATTATTTCAATACAATATCAGAAATAACAGACCAAATATTTAACGATTATCTACGAAGGCAAGGGTTTGTAGAACCGCTTTTTGCTCAATACTGCAACGGAACAACGGTAACCTGCGACGGTTTATCGCAATGGGGTTCTGTTGATCTTGCAGAAGCGGGTTATAACTCGGTAGAAATCATACGAAATTACTATGGAGATGATATAGAAATCGTCGTAGATGCCCCTGTAAAAGGAATCACATCAAGTCCTCCTACTCGCTATCTGCGTATCGGTGCCACAGGAAATGACGTTCTTGCCGTTCAACTCAGATTGAATCGCATTTCACTTAATTATCCGTCTATACCCAAAATTCCTAATGCAGACGGTTATTACGGTATAGAAACAAAAGACGCGGTAGAGGAATTTCAATCTATATTTAGTCTTGCCATAGATGGTGTCGTAGGTAAGGCTACCTGGTACAAGATTCAAATGATATATGCAGGAGTAAAAAAGCTTAACGATCTTCGTTCTGAGGGAATATCATACAGCGAAATTCCAAGAGTATATCCCGAAAATCTCTCTCCTGGAGCAACCGGAGAGGGAGTCAGAATAACGCAGTATATGCTGAGTTATATTGCCCAATACGAAAATACCGTACCACCATTAACCGTTAACGGTGTATATGACACCTCTACCGAAGAAGCGGTAAAGGGATTTCAACGCACCTATGGTCTTCCCGATACCGGTATTGTAAACGAAAAAACCTATGCGAGAATCTTTGATGTTTATAACGCAATCATTCTTTCGCTTCCGGCATCGCTCTTTGAGAATTCCGCAAGACCTTTCCCCGGATATATTTTAGGTTTAGGCGCAAGCAATGATTATGTAACCTATCTGCAGCAGTATTTATCGGTCATATCAGAAGTCTTTTCTGAGATTCCGAAGGTAGAAATTAACGGAACTTTTGACGAAGCCACTGAAAACGCCGTCAAGGCACTTCAGGAGCTTGCGGGACTCGAAGTAAACGGCAGAGTTACACGTCTTACATGGGAAGCACTTGCAAATCTCTATGAGGACATCATTTCCGGTGAAATTGTCATGCCCGATCAATACCCCGGATATATTATCGACTGAATCTAAAGAAAGGAAAAATATATATGAATAACAGTAACAGAGATTTTCCCTCGTATCGACAATCGGTTCGTCAAATACAAAATTATCTCTACACAATATCACAGACCGATCCTGATATAACGCGAACAAATCCGGATGGAATATACGGTACCCAAACCGCCGACGCCGTCTATTCTTTTCAGAAAAAACACGCCATTGACGCAACAGGAAGAGTTAATTTTGAAACTTGGCAAAAGCTTCTTTCCGAATACCGGATATCAAGGGAAAAGCTCAACTCGCCCGAAAAAATTTCACCTTTTTCTACGATTCTCAAAAACAACGAAATCACAATAGGGGACTGCTCCGATACGGTTCAAATTCTTAAGCTCATTCTCAATACGCTGAGCATAGAGTACGATTGTTTGTCGGATATTTCGGAAGGAAATACATACGACGAGAAAACCGCCGACGCTATTAAACAGTTCCAGCGCATACATGATATAGAAATGACCGGAAATGTAAATTTAAATACCTGGAACATGCTTGCGAGAGCTTACAATAAATATGCTTCCTATAATCAGTAATTCATCAAGGAATGTCTGCCCCATATAAAAACAGCAATATACTGCTGTTTTTATATGGGAGGTGTGGCTTTGCCGCACCAATAATTCGCAAAGCGAATTATTCAGCAGATATTAATTTATAATTTGATAAAAATGCTTATTGCACACAGAAAACGGTAATAATACATTCGGTAACAATATTTTTATCCGTACTTTACTGAAATGCGAAAAATATTACGAAAAACAATTAAGCAGCCGTTCATATGATAAAACCTTCTGCCTCTGAAAACAGCAGAAAACGGTTCAATTCAGATGGAGATAGAAACGCTAATAAGGACATTTCTCCTCATTCAACGTTTCTATCGGCTGCCTGGGAGGTATTATATGGCGGATCGCTTCACGCCGTCAGCCGAAAAGGCTCTCGGAAAAGCGCTTGACTTTGCACGCGAAATGGGACACACTTATATAGGAACCGAACATTTGCTTCTGGGAATACTCTATGACAGAAGCAATATTGCATCAAAGATTCTCATAACGCACGGAATCTGCTTTGAAAGGACCAAAGAACTCATTGCTTCTTTCGAAGGAGTGGGAAAGGGCTCCGATGTAAGTGCGTCGGATATGTCTCCAAGAACTCGGAGAGCGGTCGAAATGGCAGCATATTCGGCAATTAAGAACAGCAGCGGTATCATCGGAACAGAACATATCCTGTCTGCCCTGCTAAACGAACCAGAATGTGTAGCGGTCAGACTGATAAAAGCACAAAACGGAAGTATTGCAGAAATTTTCGGGGATATCATCTGCTTTGAAAACGGGGTAACCGAATCCTCCCGTTTTTCTGATAATGAGGCAATAAAAACCACGAAAAAAATCTCCCCCGCACTTTTAAAATACGGAGTTGATCTCAGCGCAGCCGCAGAAACCGGAGAACTCGATCCCGTCATCGGAAGGGAGGATGAAACAGAATGTCTTATACGCATATTATCAAGAAGAACGAAAAATAATCCGTGTCTTATCGGGGATCCCGGAGTCGGAAAAACAGCAATAGCCGAGGGACTTGCAAACCGAATCGCGCTCAGAAACGTTCCGGAGCATTTGATGTCAAAAAAAATCGTCTCACTTGACCTCCCCCTGATGATAGCCGGCGCAAAATACCGGGGAGAATTCGAAGAACGCATGAAAACAGTAATCGATGAAG
>USPP01000127.1 GCA_900556615.1 uncultured Eubacteriales bacterium | reverse complement strand
ACCATTAGAATCCAGCGGTATTGCCTTAAGCACTTTACGAAACAAGCGAGGAAACCGACATGAAACCATATTGGCTTTTTCTTTTCTCCGTTATCTTTCTGATAAGCGGATGCTCAAAAAACTCTGTTCCCGATATCTCAGATACTGCCGATAAGTCGCTCTCGAGTACCGATGGAAATCAAACGTCGGATCCGTCAGAATCTTCTTCTTTTCCGTCGGTACCGAGACCTGACGATATCCGTTGCCCCGCTATTATGGAAACCGTTTTCCCGACTGACGATATCGTAATAGCAGATTATATCGTTACAAATTCCCCTTACAGCGCGGATTCCAGCGGAAAAAAGGATTCCTCCGACCCAATTCAAAGGGCGCTTGACGACTGTGCAAAAGCGGGAGGCGGAACCGTTTATCTTCCGGCCGGTCAATACCGGTTGGAAAAAGGACTGAAAATTCCGTCGTTTGCAACCCTGCACGGCGACTGGTGTCCGCCGGAGCATGAGAGCTATCCCGACGGTACGCTGATTCTTGCCTGTCAGCCCTCCGGTACTGAAAAGCCAGCGCTTTTCGATATCGGAGGAAGCGCGGGCGTGGTCGGTCTAACTGTGTTTTATCCCGAACAAAGTCTTGACGGTATCAAAGAATATCCCTATACCTTTTATACAAACGGAATCGGAGACAGTTATATGCTGGCGTCGGTAAAAAATGTTACCGTCATCAACGGATACCGCGGGATAGGTGCTTGCTGTTTTGAAAGCAATCCGCATGAAATGCTCACTGTGGAAAACTTTTACGGAACTTTTCTCTCCCATGGCGCACAGGTATATAATCAGGCGGACGTGGGTACTTGGAAAAACATCAATATTGGAAACGGTTACTGGCTGACCGCCGGCGAAAAATATAATGCCCCCTCCGAAACAAAGCTTGAAGTTTATACCGTGAAAAACACAACCGGCCTTGTTCTCGGAGATCTTGAATGGACGGAATTTACCGGACTAAACATCTCCGACTGCGCTGTCGGAATTAAAATCGTAAAGGGGAAACGGATAGAGTTTGCGGGCTCTCTTGCCGGTATTTCGATCCGAAACTGCTCCGTCGGCATATGCGCCGAAGCTATGGACGACCGTTGGGGAATGCTCATAGCAGACGGTGTAATTGAGGGACGGCTGGAAAGCATTCGGAACGATTCAAATGGAATAATTAAGCTTTCCGGTGTCGCTCTTAAAGGAAAAACTGCCGGAAAGGGCGAGATTGCCGACGACGGTCAACCGGTATCGGGGCTGGTTCCCCGGCTTTCGGTCGGCTATACAAAACCAAAGGCAAAGCTCTATGTCGCCGCTCTGAAAACCGGTATGCTCGGCGATATATCAGCGGAGTTTCAGAAAGTTCTTGATGAAGCGGGGAGAACGGGAGGCGTTGTCTATCTTCCTGCGGGAACATATTCTCTTTCCGAACCTGTTTCGGTTCCTGCAGGCGTTGAGTTGAGAGGTGCTTCCTCCGTTCCGACAAGAGATCAGTCGGGAAAAGCGCTCGGTACGGTTATACTTTGCCGCTACGGTGTCGGAGACGGATACGGCGTTTCTGCACCGGCGCTTATCACTCTTGTGGGGAAAAACGCCGGATTGTCCGGAATTCGTATCGTATGCGTGACAAATTCTCCCGCCGACCGCAAAAGCACCGGATATCTTATCCGGGGAGAAGCGGAGGGAGTATATTGCGTCAACTGCTCGCTTGTCGCCTCCGATTACGGAATCGATTTCCGTTCATGCGACAAAGCGTATATCAAAAAGCTGATTACCTGCTGTTATAAGGAATCAATTTCCTTAGGCGGAGAAGGGGGCGTTATCGAGGGATGTCTGCAAAACGGAACCGTGCTTTGCCGCTGCTCGTCAAGAGGGCTGACAAATTGGGTTAAGGAAGATAAAATATTCGAGCTTGTTTTTCCGATTACCAGAAGCGAATGTACCTTCATCCGCCTTGAAAATGCGGAAAATACCGTCGTTTACAATACCTTTGCCTATGGAGTAAAACATCTGATTGAAACCGATCATGCCTCCGGCGTATCCATCGTAAATGTCGGTGCCGATAATCTCGGAGACGCGCTCCTGACCGTCAATGCCGGAAGTGTTTCCGCAATCAATGTAATGCGGTGGAACGGAAGCTCTTATATCAACAAAGGCGGAAAGCTCCGTCTGTTCAACAGGATAACCATTCATGACAAATATGAAGAGAATACGGAGGAATAAAGCAAGGCGATACCGTACCATTCACGGCTGACGCCCCGAAGGCGCATCTGCACCGTCATCACTGCGCGGTTGCCCTTACCTATCGAAAACGACAGAACGCCGGCAGCCTGTTTTCTTCTGTTAAGGAATCTCTGAAGCAATCGGCTATGCAGATTTCCGAGATGATTTTTGCCTTGCCGGGCAATCCATCTGTCCGAAAGATCTGTTGACAGCTTATTCAGTGATTCCTTAACATTAGCACATTCTTTAGCAGCATTCTTTTATCTGACAAGTCTTCCTATTATTTCGATCAGCTCGTCTGTTTTTTCGGTTCCGCCGTCTTTGATATCTTCAGTAACGCAGGAGCGGATATGCGCGGCAAGAAGCTCTTTGTTAAAGCTTCCGAGCGCCGAGACAACAGCGGCAGTCTGAGTTATGATATCAATACAGTAAGCGTCACCCTCAAGCATGCTTCGTATTCCCCGTATTTGACCTTCCATACGGCAAAGACGATTGATCAGCATCTTTTTTTCTTCCTCCGGACGAAGCTTTTTTCGGCAGCAGTTCTTTTCCATCGTTTTTCTCCTGTCAGGATTATTATTCGCTTTTTCTCTCTCATTATATACCCCCCGTGGGTATTTGTCAAGCTTTTTTCAATGTAAATATTGATTTTTTTTCGATATCGGAATATAATCAAAGCATGATAATCAACCGAAAGGACATTGTTTATGAAAAAAACGACGATCTTCAAAGGCGTAAATTGTGTGAAAGAAAATCTTTCCGCGTTGGCGATTCCATCCAAATGCCTTATCGTTACCGGAAAAAGCTCTGCCGCAAAGAGCGGAGCGCTTTCCGATATCACGGATGTACTCACCGAGGCAGGAACTGAATTTATCGTTTATAACGGTATAACGGAGAATCCGCTTTCCGATTCCTGCCGGGAAGCGGGTAAGCTGGGACATGATTTTGGAGCGGAGCTTGTTATCGGAATCGGAGGCGGCTCTCCGCTCGATGCGGCGAAGGCAGCGGCGGTGTTTGCCATGGCTCCCGAGCTCAGCGACGATGAGCTTCTTGCTCCGGGAAAGGTGACCGACGCACTGCCCGTTTATACGGTGCCTCTTACTGCGGGAACCGGGAGCGAGGTAAACGCTACTGCCGTTATGACAGTAAAAGATGAAACCGGGGACTTGAAAAAGAAATCCTTCTCTTCTTCCGCCGTGCTTCCTCTCTGTGCCTTTCTCGATCCGCGGTATCTTAAAACCCTGAACAGAAACTATACTATAAGTACCGCAATTGACGCTTTTTGCCATTGCTACGAATCCTTTCTGTCTCCGAAATCCACGCCGGAATCGGAGCATGACGCGCTTGAAGGAGGACGCATTATATGGCGGGCACTCGTTTCAAATGACTTTATTCCAAACGAAAACGACGCTGCCGGACTGTCTTCCGAAACCCGTTTGACAATGCTTGAGGGCGCCGCATACGGCGGAAGAGCAATCATGATCACCGGAACAGGATTTACTCATCCTCTTGGTTACGGATTGTCAATTCGGTATGGGATTCCGCACGGCTTTGCCTGCGGAGCCTTCACTGGAAAATATACCGAATACAATATGAAAATTCCTTACGGAAAAGAACGTATTGAACATTTTGCGGAATACATCGGAGCTTCCCCGGATCTGATAGCCGAGGTGATTCCCGCGCTTTCCGACATAAATCTTTCTCTTACCGAGGAGGAACTTTTACAGCTGGCAGCAGCGGCGTCCGGAGCAAAAAATTATAAAAATTCTCCCGCTGTAATCGATGACGGCGATGCCGAGGAAATTCTCCGCGCACTGTTTGGGTAATGTAAAATCCAACATTATGACAAATAAAACTAACATTTGATGCTTGAAAAAAATCCTCTCGGAGTATATTATTATATTAGCTAACCGTACGGCGTCGCGGATATCCGCAAATTTGCCGTATAAGAAAGGATTTAGTATGAAAATCACATTTATGGGGGCGGGAAGTACTGTATTTGTCCGCAATATCATCGGTGACTGTCTTTGCAGTGAGGCGCTCCGCGATTCGGAATTTGCTCTTTACGATATAGATCCGATTCGTCTTTCCGAAAGCGCCGATATCCTCGGAAAAATGAATGAATCGATGGGAAAACACGGAAAAATCACTTCTTATCTCGGAGTTGAAAACCGAAAAGCGGCTCTGAAAGGTGCCGATTTTGTCGTAAACGCTATCCAGGTCGGAGGCTATGAGCCATGCACCGTTATTGACTTTGAAATACCGAAAAAATACGGACTCCGCCAGACAATTGCCGATACACTCGGAATCGGCGGAATCATGCGTGCGCTTCGCACCATTCCCGTTGTAGAGGGCTTTGCCGACGATATGAACGAGGTTTGTCCCGACGCCTGGTTTCTGAATTATGTCAACCCTATGGCAATGCTGACAGGATATATTCAGCGTTATGCTTTCCCTCATACGGTAGGACTCTGTCATTCCGTTCAGTGCTGCTCCTCTACCGTACTCGACGAGGTCGGAATGGGAGAATATAAAGAAGGACGAAAGGAGCTTATCGCCGGAATCAATCATATGGCGTGGCTTCTTGAAATTAAAGATAAGAACGGGAACGATTTATACCCTGAAATCCGCCGGCGCGCAAAGGAAAAGCTCCTTACGGATAAGGAATTTAAGGATCAGATCCGATTTACCTATATAGACCGCCTCGGATACTACTGTACCGAATCCAGCGAGCATAATTCCGAGTATAACAATTGGTTTATCAAGAGTAAATATCCAGAGCTGATCGAAAGACACAATATACCGCTTGACGAGTATCCGCGCCGCTGTGTGAATCAGATTGCCGCATGGAAGGAAGAACATGAGAAGCTTAAGGAGGGCACCGTAAAGCCCCATAACAGAAGCGGTGAATACGGTTCCTATATTATGGAATCGATTGTCACCGGCACGCCCTACAAAATCGGAGGGAATGTGCTGAATACAGGTCACTTGATTTCCGATTTTCCGGAGGAGGCGTGTGTGGAGGTTCCCTGTCTTGTTGACGGAACAGGTGTACATCCCACTCGCGTCGGAAAGCTGCCGGTGCAGTGCGCAGCGCTTAATATGACAAATATCAATACCCAGCTTATGACGATTGAGGCGGCAAGAAGCCATAAGAGAAGCGACGTGTACCTCGCTGCCATGCTCGATCCTCATACTTCCTCCGAACTGGATATCGACACTATTGTAAAAATGGTTGACGAGCTGATTGAAGCTCACGGAGAGTATTTACCGAGGTTTATCTAAATTCTGCATAAAAAAAGCTGTCGAATTACGTGGTAACCCGGACTCATGACCCGGTCGGTTTGGCTTTTACATTTTAGGTTTTAGCTGTTGCTGCATTAGGGCAATACCGCCGGGTGCACAGCTAACGCCTTTATTGCGCATTTGCTTGCATCTATTCCGTCAACCTTCACAAAT
>USPP01000126.1 GCA_900556615.1 uncultured Eubacteriales bacterium | reverse complement strand
CCTTGCTCTTGTGAAGCGTGTTGTGGATATTACCGGAAGTGATATATCTGTGGAAAGCGAGCTGGGCAAAGGCACAACTTTTACGGTAAAAATACAGAGGAACACTATATGATGGATTGGAAGAAAATCGGGGAAGCACTATTATTCCCACATATTGCCATTATGATCGTACTGTTACCCGTCGCAACAGTTTTTCTTGTGTATTCGATGGTGTTTATGGGTACTGATTCTGCAGTTTCAATCGTGTCGTATGTATTGGCATTTTATACGCTGATGGTTTGGTGTATTCGCATACCGCAGATGGTTCGTTTTTTTAAAACCTTCAAAGAGGAAAATCGTTATATTCGTCGATGGAATGAGGATACACGCCTGCGTGTAAATATTTCTCTTTATGGCTCTTTTTTCTGGAATACTGCCTACGCCGTCTTTCAGTTGGGGCTTGGATTTTTCCATTCATCCTTTTGGTTTTTCTCCTTGGCGGGATATTATATTTGTTTGGCACTTATGCGATTTTACTTGTCACGCCATACGAGAAGGTATGCTCCCGGTGAAAAAATGATGGAGGAATTGAAAAAATATCGTTGGTGCGGAATTGTATTTCTGATTATGAACTTGGCACTTTCAGTGATGGTGTTTTTTATGATTTATTGGAACCGCACCTCTGTTCATCATGAAATTACCACCATTGCAATAGCGACATATACTTTTGCGGCGTTTATAATGGCAATTATCAACATTGTAAAATACCGCAAATATGAAAGCCCGGTGTATTCAGCGACTAAAGCAATCAGCCTTGCCGCCGTTTGCGTTTCAATGTTGACGCTGACATCAACGATGCTGACTACCTTCAATGATGGTACAATGGATTTAACAAGTAGAAGGATTATGCTTGGAGCTACCGGTGGGACCGTTTCAGTATTTATCATAATAATGGCAATTTATATGATTGTTCAAAGCACAAAGAAACTCAAAACTCTGAAAATTGAGGAGAAATAAGGATGGAGAACAAAGATAAGAAAACATTTAGCTATACCTACTCTGCAAAAGAGCAGGAGGAAATAAAGAAAATTCGTGAGCGTTATGTGGCACCACAAGAAACGGAACTTGACAAAATGGAGCAGCTTCGCAGACTTGATGCAAGTGTCGCCAAAAAAGGAACTATGGCTGCATTGATAATCGGTATTATTGGTACGCTGATTATGGGGACGGGTATGAGTTTGATTATGACCGAGTTTCGTGAAATTCTTGGCTCGTATTCAAACTTTGCTATGCCTATCGGCATTGTACTTGGCGTAACAGGGATGATTCTCATTGCATTTGCATATCCCATCTACAATCGCATTACTCAAAAAGAGCGGGAGCGCATTGCGCCGGAAATTATCCGATTGACAAATGAACTGATGAGATAAAACATATCTTGTGACTTTAAAGGCATTGCTACGGTGGTGCCTTTTTTTGCTTTTTGAACTGTTCATCCATATATTATAAGCGTATTATTGAAATAATTTAAGGATGAGTTTCTGTAATAAAAATAAAATATAAAAAGTAAGCAACAAAAACAGTAGTTGAGTAAACAAGCGCGGTTAAGAATGGCTGTGTATGACCGCTGTAGGCAAAATTATAAAGGCTTTTATGAATAGGAAAGCTAGATAGCGAAAATGAATCGGAACCTCTGCCGAACGCCGGGACGTTATGGGCAAACAGGATAGAAAAGTGCCTTGCTCCCGCACAGCAGTATTTCTAGGATTTTCGTTGTAACAACAAATCTCTACCGAACACCTTTTTAGAGGACGGCAGATTTATGATCTGCATTCGATTTGCGCAGTTGCTTTTACGATACTCTGTTATGCAGTGTCGTGCCGTGACAGTCTTTCTTAACGGGAAGATGCTAACCACTTTTACAATTGCTATATCTACATCCGCTAAACGCAAAAAGGGCGTCGATGCAGCCTTGATAGCCACGCCGATGCCCTAATGCCCTTATTTTGTGACATTTCTGCCTATTTTTCCGAAAAACATAAAAAAATCTCTCTTGACTTGGTAGGCAAAAGAGATTTTTATGGAGCTGCTAATCAGAATCGAACTGATGACCTCATCCTTACCAAGGATGTGCTCTACCAACTGAGCCATAGCAGCAAGTGAATCAAACCAACGTGTTTTATTATATCAGATAATCGGAGATTTGTCAATACTTTTAAAAAAAAACTATAAATTCTTATTTTACAATGATTTTATAAAACAAACGAAGGCACATATCCGCATTTAATCATATTTCTATGTCGGTTTTAGTTTGAAAAACGCCGTTTTTTGAAAGCATACGGAATTTTGGCTGACTCAAGCGCGCTCTATTTCTTAGAAGGTTCGCTTTGATCTATCCGCGCTAATCACGAAAAGAATTATGACTTTTTATTATTCTGTTTCTTTTAATTTCATGATGTTTTACTGAAAATATACAGTTTGTTTTAATAAGTAAAATACCTGCTTATTGACAACAAAGGTAAAATTGTGATATAATATCGTGGAATAAATATATATTTATCTTTTATCAGGTTTGGTAATAAACGTTTGGTTCAGAATGTATAATAATATGGAGAATGAGGATATGAATATAGGTCTTATCGGATTCGGCTCTATGGGAAAAACCCACGCGTATGCAGTCGAAAATATGCGGTATTTTTTTAGACCGGACGGAGTTTATGCAAAAATAACCGGCGTATGTACTGCTCACTCCGAAACCGCAGCAGATGCCGCCGAGAGATATCGACTCGGCAAGGCCGTTACAGATGAAAATGAACTCATATATTCTCCTGATATCGACATAATTGATATATGTACTCCTAACAGTATGCATTATTGTACGGCAAAAAAAGCGATACTTGCCGGCAAACATATATATTGTGAAAAGCCTCTCGCGATTAGCTATGCCGAGGCATCAGAGCTTGCCGCCCTTGCCTCAGAGAAAGGCGTTATAGCTCAGATCGTTTTCAATTATCGCTTTATGTCCGGTGTGATGAGAGCAAAAGAGCTTATTGATTCCGGGCTTCTCGGAAATATCGTTTCTTTCCGCTGCGCATATCTTCATGCAAGCTGTACAGAGTTAAATAAAAATGCCGGTTGGAAGCAGAATCGTGATATCTGCGGGGGCGGTGTACTTTTTGATCTTGGCTCTCATGCAATCGATTTGATACGATACCTGTGTGGAGATTTCTCCGAGGTTTCGGGGAGAACACAGATCGCGCATAAGCTTCGATTGGGAATCGACGGCTCTCCGTGGCAGACAAACGCCGATGAAGCTTTTTATATGACGGCGCTTCTTAAATGCGGTGCAGTGGGAACAATTGAGGCTAACAAGCTTGCTTTCGGTACAAATGACGATCTTGGATTTGAGATATTCGGTGACAAGGGGGCAATAAAATATTCACTTATGCAGCCTAACTATCTTGGTTTTTATGACGGAAGAAAAGCCGGAGGAACGCTCGGAGGGGAACGCGGATTTACAATGATCGAATGTGTCGGGCGTTTTCCCGAGCCATGTGGAATTTTTCCCGGAAGCAAGGCCCCTACGGGGTGGCTTATGGGGCATATTTGCTCTATGCATAGTTTTTTATCTGCCGTATACAGCAATACAGTGCCATCGCCTTCATTTGATGACGGTGCATATGTTCAGCTTGTTATGGAAAAGGCTTATCTTTCTGCCGAGAACGAAGGACGGATAGAAAAGCTTTAATGCAATACCGCCCAATAATTGTTGTGCAGTTGTGTCGCCAGATTTTTCGCCAGACAATACAAATTGAGGAGGCAAGAGTGCCCCCTCTGCCGAAGAAATTTGTGAGGTATGACGGAATAGAGGCAAGCATATGCGCAATAAAGGCGTTAGCTGTGCATTGTGCTGTATTGCCTTAAAGTTTCTTTCAAAAAACTTACTGTCAGACGGCAATGAAACCAGGTTCCGTCGGAGTTTCAGGAGGTGTATATGCTTACAGTAGGACTTACAGGAAGTACAGGAAGCGGAAAGGGATATATTTCGGATATATTCAAAGATTCCGGTATCCCATGTCTTGATACCGATAAGGTGTGCAGAGATGTGTATAAAAAAGGGGAAGAGTGTTATACGGATCTTGTCTCGTATTTTGGTAAAGATATACTCGACGCCGAAGGGGAAATTGACAGAAAAGTGCTTTTTAATACCGCTTTTCCCGATAAAGAAAAATACGAAAAACTCAACTCAATTGCCTTCTTTCATATCATGAAAATTACGCGAAAATGGATTTCGGACAGAGAAAAAGACGGGGAGCCGATCGTTGTAATCGATGCACCGATGCTGTTTGAAAGCGGCTTTGATAAATTATGTAACAAGGTTGTATCGGTAACTGCCAATAGAGAGACGCAGATTGCCCGCGTTATGAAGAGGGACGGTATTTCAGAGGAAGTGGCAATAAGCAGACTTCAGAAGCAGAAATCTAATTCGTACTATGAATCAAAATCCGACTATGTTCTTGATAATTCCTCCGCAAATGAAGGAAATATCTGGAATGATACCAGACGTCTTGTCGGAACTCTGCGGAGAATTTCCGCAGATAAGCGGTGAAGGCTTATAAGGGATGTTCTAAAAGAAGAATAAGAAAAATTTTTTCCTTTGTCCTTGCCGTATTGATGATAACGGCAGTGTTTTTCGGAGCAACAGCGGCATTCCGTCTTATAGACAGAAGAATACATCCTGTCGAATATACAAAATATGTTGACTATTATTCCGAGCTTTATCATGTCCCGAAAGAAATTGTCTATGCGGTTATACTTGTCGAAAGCCGTTTTGATTCTGCCGCCGTCTCAAGAGCCGGTGCCTGCGGACTTATGCAGCTCATGCCTCAAACCTATAAGGAAATTGCCGAGGAGCTTCAGCGTATTCCGGATGAGAATGCGATCTTTGATCCCGGAATGAATATATGCTGCGGCGTGTATCTGCTGTCAAAGCTCTTTGAGAAATACGGATGTTGGGATACTGCTTATGCCGCTTATAACGCAGGTGAGAGCGCCGTGGATAGGTGGCTCAATGACGAACGATATTCGGATCAAGGCAGGCTCTCCGATATCCCCTACCGAGAAACAAAGGGATATGTAAAGAAGGTACGATGTGCAGCTGAATCCTATAAAAAAATATATGGTTTTTAACAGAATGCTTATAATTATTGATTAGAGGAGACGTAATATGAATGCAAAGGATTTAAAAAAAGAACTTGAGTACAAAAATAAGAGCGCTTTTGATTCGATAACAGAGGATGAACTTGAGCGCTCCTTTGCTTATGCCGAGAGCTATAAGCTTTTTCTCGACAATGCAAAGACAGAACGGGAAGCCGTAAAATATGCGGTGGCTATGGCGAAACGCAAGGGTTATACCGAATATAGCTTTGGTGATGAGCTTTCCGAGGGGGGAAAATACTATTATAATAACCGTGGAAAACAACTGGTAATTTTTAAAATAGGCGAAGAATCGCTTGAAAAGGGTGCCTATATTATGGCAGCTCATATCGATTCACCGCGGCTGGATCTTAAACAAAATCCGCTCTATGAGGACAGCGGTTTCGGCATGTTCAAAACCCATTATTACGGCGGAATTAAGAAATATCAGTGGGTTGCCCTTCCGATGGCAATGCACGGTGTGATTGCGAAGAAAGACGGCACAGTTGTAAACGTAACCATCGGAGAGGACGAGGACG
>USPP01000125.1 GCA_900556615.1 uncultured Eubacteriales bacterium | reverse complement strand
GAGAGGTCTTTTGTTCCGTTTCCTCGCTTGACGCCGATAGTATTTGTTTTCCTATCTTGCCACTGTAGATGCGGGAAGTTTGATCTGCGCTATTGCTTTTGCTTCGCGCGAGAATTCGATTTCTTATCTCCACTCTGCATCAAGCCTTAAGAGAAATGTCCCGTTCCCTGACTCTTCTTCGTTGTTGGTGGATGGTGACGCCAACCTCTCCCTTGTTTCCCCAGACACGCACTCTTTGTGGATCCGTACTTGCTTGAGAGGCAACACCCAGCTACAAATCGACGGGTTCAGCCAGATCAAGCATGTCTACATTCGTATGAGCGTGCTATCCGGAGTCAACTCTGTGTGTATCAGCAATTTGGAGCAGTTGGTAACGCTGAACGTGGGCGTGTCTTGCTTCAGTTTCTTTGAAACAACTGGAATTATCAGGGAGGGGGAACCGATTGAATTCGGTAACCCGAAATACTGTCCAAAGAATAGTCCCAAGTCCTTTGAAGTGAAAAACAATCCATCACTCCGGTCACTAGTAATTGGTACTTCTTGCTTTGCAGAAACATCGTTGTGCCGCATTGCTGGTTTGTTCGTGCATTCTTTCTAAGGTCCAGATCTTCCTTCTCTCGAATCTCTAGTATTTGGTAAGCGTTCCTTCATTAACTGTTATCGTGCTGTTTTGAAGAGTTGGTGTTTAATCATTCTGATAAACAGATCTTCCCAAACTTACCATGCTTGAAGTTAGTTATTCTGCTCTTATGGGGTTGAAAGAGAATAGTGTACAAAAGGGTGATACGATCATGTACAAAAACACGCTACACATGAAAGGTATGATTGACCCGCACTCGTTATTCCAGATCTTCCATCCCTCGTTTCCTTCACCGCCTATGAGTGTGCATTCGAGTGTATGGGAACCGTCTTCCTTGACAGTAGTTTCTTTCTTTTCCTTTTACGTAGCAATCCCGTCCCTTGTTCTAAGCAAGGTCAAGGTGGAATTATCCACTTTTGATAATGTCCACTCGCTGAACGTCAACAGTGTGTTCCTTCATGTCTCTCAACCTCAGATGCCCCTTTGCTAGCCCAGTTCATTCAGCTCCATAGTACTACCAGCTTCGATCTGCAACTTCCACCAGCAACCATTCACATTAGCGATGAGTCCAACATAGCGCAAATTCCTCAAACAACGGAGCAGCTGTGGATTCGCAGTACACTCTCGCCACAAATCACCTCTCTTTCCCTTTCGACGTTTTCTGCGTTGCGCGCAGTGGTTATTGGATATGACAGCCTAAAGAATGTTCACAACGTGACGGTGGACGGATTACCGGCACTGGAGTGTTTCATAGTGAACGAGTTCTCTTGTTACAGCGTGAAGAGCGATATGTTCTTTACGATAGGATTTGAAGGCAAATCTCCAGTAGAAGGTGAGTGTCGTATTTGCAACTGTCCCAAGTTGGAGTGTCTTCGATTCGGTTTTGCATCCTTTTTTTCGTATCGTCTTCTTGAACTCAAGAACCTTCCCTCACTTCGTTCCTTTTCCTTATGGGCTTACGGTAGTTTCCGAAGATGTCGCAGTTTCATTTTGGAGGGTAGTTACTGTAAATGGATGATGAAGTGAGATCTATCTGCATTGGAGACACTGATGATTCGATCCCTTTCCGGCGACAAGGAAAACTGGGAGAATAATGTGAATCCGAATCACATGCTCCTGAAGAGTGAGCAAGTGGATTGTACAACACGTAGGCCTTCCCTCGTTGACTTCGATTATTTTGGCTCTTACCGTCTTATCCTTAAGCGCAGTGAGATCGCCGTCCTTCGGTATCCCCGTCTGCGACGCCGGTATAAAAACCTTATTCGATTCGTAATCAAGCAGAACTCCTCCCTTGATTACATCCGTTACTCTTCCTTCGATTACCTTGCCGTCCTTATACGCGTCAAGCACCTTTCTCCATCTCAGCCTGTTGTCGATCCGCTTCTTTGAAAGCGTTGCCACACCTTCTCTGTCGCTTACCTTGATCACCACCGCTTCGATTTCCTCTCCCGCTTGATAGCTCTCTGTCAGCTTTACGCTTGTATCATCCGTCACTTCATCATATGGGATGATCCCCGTTACTTTCGCTCCCAGATCTACATGCAGTTCCCCCGGCGCCACCGTTGTGATGGTTCCTTTTACTGTTTCTCCTGTATTTAATGTTTTCAATGATTCCTCGAGCATCCCCGCGAAGTCCTCTGTCCCTTCTACATACTCCGCGTCTTTCTTTTCTTGTTCGCTCATTTCCTTTTTTACCTCCCGTATTATTCTTCCCGGTGTCGATGCACCTGCTGTTATTCCAACCTTTATAAAGGATGAAAATTCATATTTTTTGAGTTCCGAAGCTTCTTCAATTAAATAAGTATTAGCAAGTATCTTTTTGGCTGTCTCATACAGCTTTTTCGTATTGGAGCTTTCTCTTCCACCGATAACAAGCATTAAATCTGACTTTTCCGCAAGCCTTCTTGCTTCTTTTTGTCTTTCCTCGGTCACTCTGCATATTGTATCAAATATTATCGCATTTGTACATACCTTTTTTATATTTTCTTGACATTTTTTCCATAATTCTGTTTTTTGGGTAGTCTGGGCAACAACAATCACCGCAGAATCATAAAGATCAAGAGCAAACGCTTGTTCCGGTTCAGATATAACAATCGCTTCACCATCCGAATAACTCCGTATTCCCTCAACCTCCGGATGATGCTCGTCACCGAATATCACAAGTTGTTTTTCCTTATGCTCCGAAACAATACGATGTATCTTCTTGACATACGGACAAGTCATGTCGCACACCTTAAAGTAAGGGTTATCCGAAGCGAAGCCGATAAGTCTGTCAGATACAGTTTTACTCACGCCGTGAGTTCTTATCACAACTGTACACGGATGATTTTCATTGGCAGACGCCGATATCTTCTCAAAATCATCAGGAGAAATTATCCGTACTCCGCGAGTTTCAAGCTCATTGATAATATGCGGATTATGAATTAAACTGCCGACCGTGTATATGCAGCCGTTTCGTTTGTCTTCGGAAAGCTTGTAAACCGCGCTTACAGCGCGCTCCACACCAAAGCAAAAACCGGCGCTTTTTGCAACTGTTATTTCCATATCAGTTATCCCCGTTCTGCAGCTTCTGATTATTCAATCCGATAATTCTTGAAAAGATCAGCTCAGCGCCTGCTTTGTAATCCTCTCCGCTGCTTGAAGCCGCTAAAAGCTCTTCATAGGAAATTGGTGAACCAATCCTTATAAAGATTCTCTTAAAAAGACGCACTTTATAGTTATTGGTTTTTATATATACCGGAAGTACCGGCACATTTGCCTTTAAAGCAATAAGAGCACATCCGTGCTTTACCCTTGTCTCGGAGGGCTCCACACCGCGATACCGTGTTCCTTGCGGAAACATGATAACAGATTCTCCATTTTTAAGCATTTCTATGGTTCTTTTGATAGCTCCGACGTCACTTCCGCCGCGGTCAATCGGATACGCGCCGAGGGCAGTAATAAGCTGCTTCAGCACAGGTATTCGCATAAGCTCTTTTTTTGCCATATAACGGGGATTATGCTTAAGCGAAGCACCGAGAAGCACCGGATCTGCCTCTGATATATGATTAGCACATATAAGATAAGTACCGTCCGGAGGTTCATTTTCTGTTCCCTCTATTTTGATCCTAAAAATAAATCTGATAAACCCGGCAAGTGTTTTCTTCGCAACCGAATAGAAACTCATCCTAATTTATCGGCTATTATTTTAAGCGCCGCCTCCACCGTACCATCTCTGTCAAGCGCGGAATTGTCGAGAACAACGGCATCGGCAGCGGGAACTGCAGGAGCGATTTTTCTTGTTGAATCGCTGTGATCACGTTCTTTCATCTCAAGTTCTACCGCCTCAAGAGTAGTTTGTATCCCTTTTTCGGTAAGCTCATCAAAACGTCTTTTGGCTCTTGCATGCTCATTGGCACAAAGAAAAATTTTTACTTGAGCATCAGGCATAATTACTGTCCCGATGTCTCTACCATCCATAACAACATTATACGATTTTGCCATATCGCGCTGTATTCCGAGTAAAAAAGAGCGAACCTCCGGAATGGCAGATACAGTCGAAGCCGCCATTGAAATTTCCGGACGTCTTATATCGAGACTTACATCCGCACCGTTCAAAAAAACATGCTGTTCTCCATCCTCCGCATAATCAAGAGTCACCGTCATCTCGGGAAGTGCCGCCGAAACCGCCTCCGCATTATGAATATCCACCTTCATATTTTTCATATGGAGAGCAACAGAACGATATAGCGCCCCGGTATCGACATAAATATAACCCAGACGTTTTGCAATCTGCCTTGCGAGATAGCTCTTCCCAGCTCCGGCAGGACCGTCCACCGCAATATTGACCATAGCTATTAACCATACCTTTCCCGGTAATACGATACAAAAATTTCATGTTTTGCATACTTTGTATATTATATCATTATTTTTATAAAAAATCAATTGTTTCAGAAACAGTTTCTGAGAAAATAATGATCAGTAAATTCTGAAAGTAAAAGCAACAGCGGAACATAGAGTTACATTTAGTGTGGGAAGGTTTTTATGGTAGAATTTAGTCTGAAAAAAGGAGGACACAGACAATAAAGAACAATGAAAAGAAAACCATTCCATGGAAAATGTTCCTATGATATGCTTTCGTTTTCTATTCCGTGTCTTTGGTTTCTACCTTGGGCATTTCCTATACACCTGCATTCAATTTCCGAAATTATTGGTGAGATTCTTCTCATAAGTAAATGCAACCATAGTGGCATTTTGTCTGAGAAATTTCCTCTCAGGCTTTTTTGTCATGCTTTTTTGTGTTTATTTGTCTGCTTTTCTTTGCCTTTTTCTCCCTTTCACTTACTTTATGCAGTCGTTTTCTTATAGTAAATACAAAGACTTTGCTATTGTTGCTTTTATTTTGAGAATTTACGAAAACAACGATCCTTCTAAGTAAATCCGATTCAGATAGTATCTTTTCAATTTACAAATTAAAAAACGCCCGAAGAAGCTAATATTCTTCGGGCGTTTCAATATATCCTATGGACATCTCCGGATTACCGCAGACCTTTTAGACTCATTCGTTTTCCTCATCATCGCGAGAGAGATAATCAGCCTCATCATCAGACGACTCCTGTTTTTCCATTAGAGCGCGAATTGAAAGGCTTATCTGGTGATTTTCTTCATCGATTCCGATGATTTCTGCTTTTACTGTCTGTCCTACTGTCAGCACTTCTCCCGGCTGGGCTATCTTGTGGTCGGTAATCTGTGAAATATGAATCAATCCGTCTGTTCCCGGTACTACTTCTGCAAAGGCTCCGAACGGCATCAAGCTTACGATCTTTACCTCTGCCTCGTCTCCCACTCTGTATTTCGACATGAAGATATTCCACGGATTGCTTTCCTCCGTCTTATATCCCAGCGATATACGCTTCGTTTCGGGATTGTAATCCTTTACGTATACCTTGATGATTTCTCCCACCGACACCACTTCCGCCGGATTCTTGATGTGCGTCCACGACAACTCCGAGCTGTGCACCATTCCGTCCACTCCTCCGAGATCCACGAACGCTCCGTATGACGTCAGCGATTTTACCTCTCCTTCATACTGCTTCCCTATCTCGATGTTCGACCAGAACTCCGCTTCCTTCTGCTTACGTTCTTCTCTCTGCACCTT
>USPP01000124.1 GCA_900556615.1 uncultured Eubacteriales bacterium | reverse complement strand
GGTTTTCCATTGGCTGGAGAACAAAAGCAAGACAGAGGAATTTGTTATACTGACGCTTTGGGAAAAAGCGGAGGATAACGAGGTCTATAATCTTCGTCTTCAAAAATGGGGTAAATCCTTTAAAACCATATATGAGGATTAAACCATTCCGTATGATAAAGCGAGGGGCGGTCAAAAACCAAGAAAGCCTGAGCTTTTGTTTCAAGTTATCAAATTGAATGCGGAACAGATAAAAACCGATTAAATTACTAAAAATAAAAAGCCATCGCGGATTTTTCTGCGATGGCTTTTTATTAAGGCAATACTGCCGGATTCTGACGGTGCAGATGTGTAGTCATATTTCTCGTTAGACGATACAAATTGAGGAGGCAGGAGTGATTCCCTGCCGGCGAAATTTGCGAAGTATAACGGAAATTGCCCCGCAGAGTATCATCAAGGCGCAAGCCGTGAACCCGGCTGCATTACCTAAAAAATGTTGATCAGCCAATTACACTGAAAAACTCGTTTCCGATTTGATTGGACGGAGGTAAAATTTTTCAGAGAGATTATAGAAATTGCTTATTTTACGAAGACAGTGGTATTTCCGATAAGCTGTTAATTATAAAACTCTGCGCCGCTCTTTGGCTTTTTATCAGATTGTTACATTACAGCAGCAACAGTCGAAATCGTTGTCAATATAATGCGCAATAAATCTTGCCTTAAGATTCCGAGGACTGCAAATACAATCACAGTTGTCGGAAACTTTCAAATCTTCCGGTAATACGAATTTGAGACAGCGAACCGTTACGTCGTGACAAGTATCTCTTGTATGAGCAGGTACGGTAAGGGTTTTCATGCCTCGCTTGTATTCGTTTCCGCTTGAATCAACTTCATAAAGGAGAGCAGCTAACGCTACTCGTTTGTTCGGGCATACTTTCCGTAAAGTAACATCTAACTGCACGATACGTCCAAGTGATTCCATACCAAGCTCACCTGCATCGAATTCCACAGCATCACTGCAGCTGTCAATGGTAACGTCAACGGGGGTAGGACAGCTTTCGGGACAGTGTATAACATCACAGTTTACCTCAATAGACGGGGATGGGAATGTTACTGCATTATTCTCATCGTCGTCATAGGAAATGCTGTCGTTTACCTCTACTGTTCCGGAGCAAGGGCCGATGTGTTCTGCGGTGAACTCGAAGGTTGCACCTTCACTTTGCGTTACGCCCAGATTATCGATTTTCCATTCAACCGTGCGATGATTTATCATGCTTGCCGTTCCCTTAGTAGGTGAGGATAACGAGGTTATTCGGAAACAGGGTGCCACCGTATCAGTAATGACAATGTTGGTTGCTCCTGCTTTGGCAATATTTCTTGCAAGGTTTTCAAAAAGCTTTTCAAGCTCCGTATCATCTGGTGTGATCGCCACATAGGAAGAATCGGGATCAGACGCCCAATCCCGAAGCGCTTGTTCATTAATTCCTCCGTTGCCTGAAAGACCGATACTGTATATGATGATACCCTGGGATTTGGCAAAGGCTGCCACAGTATTGGGATTGCCTCCCGCGGTGGTCACGCCGTCAGTAAACATTACCATGACCTTTGCATTAGAAGAGGAGGGGTCAAACAGATTAAGGGCTTTGGTAAACGCATCCTCGTGGTTAGTAGAGCCATTCGCAGAAAGTGCGTTTACCGCAGATTTCAAATCCGCAACCGAGGTAATCAGTTGTGTATCCTGAGTAGCCGTGCTCGCAAAGCTAACGATACCTATATGGCTTCCTGAACCGATTTGTCCGTCCTGAGAACTATCTGTGGCTTCATCGATAATATCAATGAATTTTTTGGCGCCGTTTTTCAAATTTGCAATGGACTTCCCGCCATACTGCCCGAACGATCAAGTATCAAAACAATATCAGTGGGATGAGATACGATATCGGGCGCTGCCGTCAGAGACAGTTTTATTTTAAAAGAACCTCCGCATTCAATATTGGAGAGGCTGAGTTCCTTGTTTGAGTTTGTTACACCCATATTTTATTTTCCTTTCCAAGCTCTATGATTGTAATAGAACTTAATATTATGATATGCTTAAGGAGAGATAATGCCAATTGAATTAAGGCAATATCGCACAATGATTGTTGCGCAGATGCGCCGCCAGATTTTTCGTCAGACGATACCAATTGAGGAGACAAGAGTGGCACCTATGCCGACGAAATTGGTGAAGTATGGCGGAAAAGATGCAAGCATATGTGCAGCAAAGGCGATAGCTGTGCCCCCAGCGGTTATTGCCTTAAGCAATAATGCGAGTTCAGGATTGACACCTTGACGGCGCATCTGTTTGTCTCTCTTCTGGCATTTGACACAAATTTCATCAGAAGAGGGCAGAGGCGATGGTTTTGCCCTCTCAATTTATTGGGATTGCCGAAAAATCTGACGGTGCATTTGCACGATTATAAATTGCGCGGTATTACCTTAATTTTTAGGAAGGGGGTATCTCAGTTCAAGCTGCGATAATGAAGCCGTTATTATATATGACTGTAATGTCTTGATCATTTTATTCTTGATTCGTCAGTTCTAAAAACTATAGGCGGTCGTGTAAAGAAGTCAAATTGTTGCTATAAGAAGTAAAATCAGACCATTGTCTGAAGACAAAGAATATATTATTATAATAGATAGTAGCGGAAATATTCTCTGCCAAAACAGTATTACATTTTTTATAATAAGGAGAAATAGAAATGGAAGCAAAGGAATTTGTGGAAGAGCTTATCGTGAAGGCGAGAAAAGCTCAGTCCGAATATGAGAAGTTTACCCAGGAACAGGCTGATGAGATTGTCAGAGCCTGCGCCAAGGCGGTATATGACAATGCCGAGTATCTTGCGCGTTTAGCCGTGGATGAAACCCGTATGGGCGTATACGAGCATAAGATACAAAAAAATATGGGCAAAGCGAAGGTTATTTGGAATAGCCTGAAGGGAAAGAAATCCGTCGGTATTTTAAACCGCAATGAGGAAACCGGAATTACGGAGATCGCCCGCCCCGTCGGAGTTGTCGGCGCGGTAACGCCCTGTACGAATCCGGTTGTTACCCCCATGTGCAATGCTATGTTTGCTCTGAAAGGTCTTAATTCCATTATTATCGGCCCGCACCCCCGTTCAAAGAACACATCATATGAGACAGTGCGGCTTATGAACGAGGCGATTGAAAAGCTCGGCGCTCCGAAAAATCTGATTCAGATTATCGAAGAACCGACCGTTGAGCTTTCCGCCGCGCTCATGCATGCTGTTGATGTGGTTGTAGCTACCGGAGGTATGCCGATGGTACGTTCCGCATATTCAAGCGGAAAACCGGCTTACGGAGTGGGAGCCGGAAATGTTCAGTGTATTTTTGACCGTGGCATCGATTATGAGAAGGAAATTCCGATGGCGATCGAGGGAAGAGCGTTTGATAACGGCATCATTTGCTCCGGTGAACAAACCGCAATTCTTCCCGCGGAGGATTATGACAAAGCCATTGAGATCTTCGTGAAGAACGGATGCTATTATGTAAGCTCCGAGAACGAGATTGAAAAGCTGACGAATACGCTTTTCCCGGGCGGAGTGATGAATAAGAATCTGGTAGGCGTATCGGCATTGAAAATTGCAGAGGCGGCGGGGCTTTCCGTTCCGGAGGAAACTAAGGTTATTCTTGTGAAGGCACCTGCCTACGGCAAGGATTGTCTCCTTTCAAAAGAGAAAATGTGCCCGGTGATTTCAGCATATAAGTACGGCGATTTCAGCGAGGCGGTCGAGATTGCTCAGGCAAATCTGAATGTTGAAGGAAGAGGTCACAGCGTTTCCATTCATTCGAACAATAAAGAACACATTGAGTACGCAGGAGAACGTCTCACCGTTTCCCGTCTGCTGGTAAATCAGATTTGCTCTACCATGAACGGCGGAAGCTTTTTCAACAGCCTTACACCGACAACAACGCTCGGATGCGCATCGTGGGGAAATAACAGCATATCTGAGAATTTCTCATATAAATTCCTGCTCAATGTGATCAGAATTGCCTACCGTCTTAATGATGCGGTTGTTCCCACCGATGATGAAATATGGGCGGACTAACCCGATACGAAAGGAATTTGAAGCATGGATTTAATGGAATACAGAGCGCAGGCGCTCTTTGAAAAATACGGTGTTCGCTGTAATGTCGGAGTAGTTGTCGAAAGCCTTGAAGAGCTGGAAGCAAAAAAGGATCAGATCGTATATCCTGCTGTTATAAAAGCGCAGGTTAAAACAGGCGGGCGTGGAAAAGCCGGCGGTATTAAGTTTGCCGATAATTATGAGGAAGCCGTAAAAGCCTCTGAGACAATTTTAGGAATGAATATTAAGGGGCATATTGTCAAAAAGCTGATGATCTCCAAAAAAATGAGCGTTGCACGTGAGTTTTATCTTTCGATAATGCTTGACAGAGCAACAAAGTGTCCGGTATTCATATTCTCTCCCGAGGGCGGAATGGATATTGAGACCTTGGCAAAGGAGGAACCGGAAAAAATCTTCAAATCAGTCGTCAACCCGATGCTTGGGGCTCAGACTTACGAGGCGAATTATTTTGCGTCGAAAGCCGGTCTTGATAAGACGCAGACCAAAGAGCTTGCGGTTATACTCAGAAATCTTTATAAGCTGTTTACTTCTAATCACTGCCTGCTTTGCGAGATCAATCCGCTTGCCGTTGATACCGACGGAAGCTTGATTGCTCTTGACGGCAAGGTGTCGGTTGATGACAGCGCGCTTGTCAAGCTTCCTGAAATCGCGGAGGCAGAAGCAGGCGAAAAGACAGATCCGCTTGTTAAAGAGGCTGCTGACTTTAATTTTCTTTATATACCCTGTGATCCCACAGGTGATATCGCGGTGGTTTCGAATGGCTCCGGTATGATTATGTCTTGTATCGATCATATCGCCAAGCACGGTATGACCGTAAGGGCTTCCCTTGACTTGGGCGGCGGAGCTACCTCCGACCGTATTAAGGAGGCGGTTAGAATTATTCTTGCCGATCCGAAAATTCATTATTTGTTTATCAACATTTTCGGGGGTATTACAAGATGCTCCGAGGTTGCTCTCGGAATCAAGCGCGCGATTGAGGAATATCATATCTCCTCTCCCATCATTGTAAGATTTGAGGGAACCAATAAGGAAATCGCGCTTGAGACGATAAAGCCTTTGAAGAATGTTATTTATGCTGACGGTCTGATCTCCGGAGTGAAAGAACTCTGTTTAATGAAAAAGGAAGGGGACAACAAATGAGTATACTTGTCGATGAAAATACACGCCTGATTATTCAGGGAATAACAGGCAGAGAGGGCACCTTCCATTGTGAGCAGATGCTTGAATACGGCACGAAGGTCGTTGCGGGTGTTACCCCGGGAAAGGGCGGAGAAAGCGTTCTTGGTGTTCCGGTTTTCAATACCGTAAGAGAGGCGATGGAAGCGACAGACGCAAATGCATCGGTGATATTTGTTCCCGCTCTTCATACTGCGGCGGGGGTTTATGAGGCGCTTGACGCAGGACTGAAAACGATTATGACGATTGCCGAGCATGTTCCGGTACACGATATGATGGGCGTTTATCATATGGCAAGAGCCAAGGGGGCAAGGGTAATCGGACCGAATTCCTTTGGCGTAATTTCTCCCGGAAAATCGAAGGCGGGTTTTATGGCGCACAGAATCTTTAAGCCCGGTCATGTCGGACTTATGTCGCGTTCCGCTACC
>USPP01000123.1 GCA_900556615.1 uncultured Eubacteriales bacterium | reverse complement strand
TTGCTTAACGAAACAGTCCGCCCCTTCGGTGCGTAGGCTCGTTTTGTTTGTCTTAAGGCAATACCGTTGAGCTCACAGTTTGCGTCTTGATGATGCACCTGCGGGCTTTTCCGTTATATTTCATCGGAATTTCGCCGGAAGTGGAGTCACTCGTGTCTCCTCAATTGGGAGCGTCTGACGAAAAATAGGACTGCTCGTTTGCGGTATTGTCATAAATCTTCTGCTTTTACAATCGGCTGTTTTCAATTGCATATTCCCATAATCGCCGTGACGGATTTAGAGGGTGACATAAGCAGTGATTTGGAAAGAACGATATTTAATAGCTTGCCGGCATTTACTGCCGACAGAAGCTGCGTCTGAAGGGAAAGCGGAAAATCTCCGTATCCCGGACTGAATCGCGGTCTGCATTTTAGTGCGCCCTTTATTTCCTTATCGGTATATTCGCTTGCTGCCTCGGCAAAAGCAGATGCCAGGGCATCGGTTATAAAATATTCTGCCGCGGAAACCGCCGAAAGTCTGCCGAGCAGTCTGTCAGCACCGTAACCGAGTGTAACGGCGAATATAAACGCCTCGTCGCATCGGGAAAGGTTTTTATAAAGCGAATGACTGAAAAAAGCACCGAATCCTAAATCGATTTTATCCTTGCCGGGATAGAAGACAGGAATACGCACTGCGGCGTAACGGCATTCCAAAACTTTTCTCAGCTTTCTTTCACATTCCGAAATCAAATCGTTTGGGTATTCTCCCCTAATACCGAGTCTTGCCGAAAGCTCTTCTACGCTGAGAACCAGTCTCTTTTCCGGAATTTCCGCATAAAAGGACTCCCCGCTGCTCACCGGATGATCTCCGAAAGATTGTCCGTTATTGCTTTTGCCACGTCGGGCTTATTCATAGAATAAACATGAACCGCGTTCACTCCGTTGGCGTACAAATCTATAATTTGCTCGGTGGCAAAGGCAATGCCCGCCTGCTTCATCGCTGCCGGATTGTCGCCGTATCGGTCGACAATGCGAATAAAGCGCTGCGGCAGCGCGGCGGAAGAAATGGAACACAAACGTTTGATCTGACCGGCGTTTGTTACCGGCATAATGCCTGCCACTACCGGAACGGAGATTCCTGCCTTGTAAAGACGGTATAAAAAATTATATAAAATATTGTTATCAAAAAACATCTGCGTTGTCAGAAACTCGCAGCCGCTTTCTACTTTGAGCTTAAGTCCTCTGATATCGTCTGCGCCGTTTAGGCTGTCCGGGTGTCCCTCCGGATAACAGGCTCCCCCAATGCAGAAGCCGCCGAATTCTGTTATTTCCTTTATAAGCTCGCTGGCGTGATGATAGTGTACTGCGCTTTTATCATAGCCTTCCGGTATATCTCCGCGCAGAGCCAAAATATTTTCAACGCCCTCAGACCTTAGTTTTTCAAGCTCGTTCTGTATTCTGCTTTTGTCCGACGACACGCAGGTGAGATGTGCGAGCGGGGTTACGCCGCTTTTATTGAGCGATCTGCATATTGCGGCGGTATATTCCGAAGTTCCTCCCCCCGCGCCGTAGGTAACGCTCATATAACTCGGTCGGAGCTTTGCGATCTCCCCAGCAGCGGAAAGTACGCTTTCAAATTTATCGTCGGTTTTGGGAGGAAATACTTCAAAAGAAAGGCTGGGCTTGGTTCCGTTTATGATTTCAAGAATCTTCATATTTATGCTTCCTTTATTTTTGTGAGTAATAGCAGACGGAGGATTTGTATAGTTTATTGTGTTCTTTTTTTGTTTTCAGCGCCGGAGCGCTGCAAATTTAAGGCAATACCGGGGCTCACGGCTTGCGCCTTGATGAGTGCCTGCGAGGCAATTTTCTGTCGTACTTCACCAATTTCATCGGCAGAGGAGTCATTCTTGCCTTCTCAATTGGCGTCGTCTGACGAAAAATAGGACTGCGCATCTATACCGTCAGAACCCGACGGCATTGCCTTAAGTACGGTTTTCCGTCCTATAAAATCGAAAGGGAAATCGAATTTCCATTCTGTCGGTAAGCGTGAAGCTCGGCGCTTTTACCAATTTTTGTATCATAACGTTTCTTCGTTTCGGAATGACATTTTGCCGTTGATTTTATTGATTTCTTCAAGTGGTCTTGCGGTAATTTGTACCCATGAGGGACGGAAGCCGGCACTGATCGCGTTTCTTGCTGAAGCAATGTTTGACCATGCACAGCAGTGAAACGGAATCTTTCCCGCGTTCAGGATTTCATCGGAAAGTCTTGATGTAATAGCGGTAGCTATACCTCTCCGCCGGTATTCCGGAAGTACATCAACCCCGATCTGCCACATGCTTTCACAATCCGCGGAGCCTCCGGCAAGCCCGACAAGCCGTTCTCCGTCATAAGCTCCAACCGCTATTTTGTCAAGCTGCTTACGCTCTTCGCAAAGCGCGTTTTTCCACTCCGGCAGATACATTTCCGAAAAGCTCTCCGGATAAAGCAGTTTGAGACTATACGGGCATTCGGGTTTTCGGCAAATCGTTATATCCGGAAGAAAATACTCTGCTTGAAAGCATATACCTGCTCCGTGTTTTTTCAGTATCTGCGAAAGTACTTGCATGTTCGGTGTTTCAAAGCAATGATAAACAGGATAGGAATTGATATATTGTCCGACGTCCTCCGCAAGCGCCTCTGATACCGAAGCCACGATATTGTTGCCGTAGGAACAGAGATCGCAAATAAACGGAAGCGGTAAATAGCTTCTTGCGCCTTCGTTTTTGCGTGAGATAACGACCTTATTTTCGCTGACGAAAAAATCCTCTGCTCGGCATCCGCTGTCAAGCGCCGATTGTTCCGCCGCGATACGGAGTATGTCAGTGTTTGTCATTTTACCGCCTGTCCTTTTCGCTTACTGCTTCTTTTCGTAATACATTCCCGACATATCGACGCCTTCATGCCTGAGAAGCTTGATTTTTATATCAATACCTCCCGCATATCCGGTTAGATTCCCTCCCGCACCTATAACGCGATGGCAGGGAATTATAATCGAAACAGGATTGTGACCTACCGCGCCTCCCACCGCACGCGCAGAGGTGTTTCGCATTTTCGAAAGAAATGAAATTTTTTTTGCGATTTCTCCGTAAGTTGTTACCTCTCCGTAGGGGATCTGCGTAAGAAGCCTCCAAACCGCAAGGCGGAAATCGCTCCCCTCCGGAGAAAGCGGAAGCCGGCTTATTTCAGGCCTTTTTCCTGCAAAATATTCATCAAGCCATTCCTTTCCGGTCAAAAGAACAGGAATATCGTCTTTTTCTTCCATATTTCCGGCAGCTCCTTCACAGAAATATTTTTGTCCCTCTATCCAAAGCCCTTTGATGCTGTCCCGATCACCTGCGAGAATAATAGTTCCGACAGGGGAGAAATATTTCGTAGAATAAAGCATAATGAAATCCTCTCTTTTGAACAGCCTGTGCGCCGTTTCTGTAACTATTATAACAGAACGGCGCACAGTTTTCAATAATTAATGCGAAGCAATATCCTTTTTTCTGATATTTTTCTCGATAAAGGCAGACTGATATTTGGCTGGGATTGCTCAGTATCTTCTCTTTTCCATGCATTTTCGGTAGTTGTCTTCTGCCATATCCCAGTTTACAGCATGAAACCAATCGGAAATATAATCGGCTCTCCTGTTATAATGCTTCAGATAGTAAGCATGCTCCCAAACATCGAGATTGAGTATCGGGCACAAACCTTTCTCAAGCGGAGTGTTCTGATTCGGGGAAGTTACAATCCGAAGCTTGCCCCTGTCGCTTACCAACCATGCATACCCGGATCCGAAAACCGAAAGGGCAGCCTCGGTAAATTTTTTTTCAAAAGTTTCATAGCCGCCGAAGGTTTTCTCAATAGTATTGGCAAACTCTCCCGACGGCTCCTGGGAAGAAGGCGTCATATTCTCAAAAAAGAAGCGATGGTTATACACGCCTCCCGCATTGTTTCTCACCTGTGTCTGAAGCTCCCGCGGGAGTCTGTGCGCTCCCCGTATCAGCTGTTCAAGTGAGAATTTTTGCAGTTGCGGATTTTCTTTAAGAACGGCGTTCAGATTATCTATGTATGTCTGAAGATGTCTGTCGTGATGAAGCTGCATGGTTTTCGTATCTATATACGGTTCAAGCGCGTCATAGTCATAGGGCAGCGGAAGATTAATAAAAGGATAATAGACGTTTGCTTCCATAAAAATGATCACTCCTATCGTTTTCTATCGGGATATAGCCAAATTGTAAAATTGCGTTTTACAACCCGGAACCGCGCTGCGCGGGGACTTGCTTTGCTCGCCTAAAAACTGTTATTTCGGCAGCAAAGTCGTCGAAAAAGCGGATTTTATTATAAATCGTTGATCTTTACAATCGGTTATTTTCTATCAGGATATGCAGTTATTCTTCTTTTTGTCAAACAGAGATGATCTTAATCGCTTGGTTATGTTAGTCCGAACAATTCCGTTCCGGCTTTGAATATAAAGCAAAAATAATATTAAGGCAATACCGCACAATGATTGTTATACAGAGAGCCGTCGGATTTTTCTTCAGACAATACGAATTGAGGAGGCAAGAGCGGCTTCTCTGCCGACGAAATTTGTGAAGTATGACGGAGTAGAGGCAAGCAAATGCGCAGCATAGGCGTTAGCCGTGCATTTGCGGTGTAGCCTTATCTTTGCCTGCCGATTATCTCGGTTCTTAATTTCACCTCCCGTCCCGAGCCATCCGGTTTCGTGAGATAAAAATATTGACCGGAGATAAAGTGTCTTTTCGTAAATCGATACAAAGATACATACTTTTTTACGGTGATAGGGAGCGCAATATTTTGAGAAGAGCAGAGTGCTTATAAAAACGAAACATCTTACCCTCGTTTTCAGAGGGGATTTGTTCTGTTTTTTTGCGGCATATTTCTCGGTAAAACCTCTTGACAAATCAAAATGGCTGTACTATAATAAACCCAATTGAATATGATCGCAGTACGGTTCCGGAGCGATGTCTTCGGATCAGGGGGAAGTCCGGTGTAACTCCGACGCAACCGCCATTACCGTAATTGAAGCAAGCTGCTTCATAAGTCGGAATACCTGCCGTATCTGTGTGGCATCCGGTCTGACCGGAACATTTTTGGGCAAAGAAAAGTGCAGCCGTTTTACTTATCCGAGGGGAAAGTGTCGATACTGCACTTTTTTGTCGGGTTTCAAAAGCGCTGCGTCTTTATTGCTTTATCGGTAATAAGGGCGTTTTTACTTTGCTCGGTTTTGGAGGGAGGTAATTTTTTACGGACGGAAAATACAACAAGAGCCAATGTATAGCTCTCCTTTGTGAAATGCAGAAAAAGCTCTCCGAAAGGGGAGAAAACCGCTATCCAAAACGTTCCGATTTTCAGCCGGAGGAGATCTGCGCGATAAAAGCGTATTTAGGACCATGGCCGAGAGCGCTTGAGGAAGCAAATCTTAAACCCAGGAGAGAGGACGGTCGATCGCAAAGAAATATTGAAAAACGGATACGGGCAAAGCGCCGCCGCGTTGAAGCCTTAAAAAAGAAAAAGTCTTCCGAATAGCAGGACAAAAAAACAATTGTAGATATCAGACGCAGCGGTACGGAGCAGCGACACAAATACTTTTTATAAATTATGGGCACCTCTAAAAATTCACTGCTCAAATCCGGCTCGACCTATTTTCCGTCATTCGTCACAAAAATTCTTGACAGATGGATACGCTGTCTGCGGAAT
>USPP01000122.1 GCA_900556615.1 uncultured Eubacteriales bacterium | reverse complement strand
GCGTAAACAGCTCGTTATTGTCGCAATACTCTTTTACCGCGTCGCACATAACAACGTCAGAGCCGTTTTCTCTTGCCGCGCGAAGCATGCTGCGGTACATATCCGGTTCAATCCAGTCGTCGCTGTCAATGAAAGCAACATATTCTCCCGACGCTTCGGCAAGTCCTGCGTTTCTTGCCGAGGAAACGCCGCCGTTTTCCTTATGGATAACCTTGATTCTGCCGTTCTTTTCGGCAAGCGAGTCACAGAGCCCGGCGCTTCCGTCCCGGCTTCCGTCGTCCACAAGAATCATTTCTAAATCCCTTTCGGTTTGGGAAAGAACGCTGTTCACGCACTTTTCGAGATATTTTTCCGAGTTGTAGACGGGAATAATTACGCTTATAACCGGCATGGCTTTTCCTTTCCGCGTGAGAAGATTTTATTGGCTGCAAAGAGAATTGATTTTATAATGTAGGAAGTCATGATACAGAATAAGAGCATAAGGAAAAAAGACGGAATGGTGTATCTTGCCTTGAATACTAAGCCCTCAAACGGTTCCATATAAAAGAACATATGCGTCAGCCAGATATTCGTCGAGTGTTTGCCGAAGAAGAGAAAGAGCTTCTTTATGACAGAGGGCAGAGGACAGATATAAAAGCAGATCAGCACGGAAATACCGGTTATCGGAGCAATAATCAGGGACTGAACCAAGCAGTGAGAAAGAAACATGATGATCGGCACGGTTATACAAACCGGAATAAGAATATGCTTTCTTAAGCAGAAATCCTTTATTCGGCTGATCATTTTGAAACGGAAAAATATCATTCCGGCAATAAATGAGAATTGCGAAGTGCCGATTAATAGAAGCTGCGTGAAAATCCAGGGAAGAATTTTTCCCGGGAGCGAAATAACATGAACAAACCTGAAAATATAGGCGGCGAGATAAACCGCCCCGCTTACGGAAATGAGTAAAAACGGATTTGTTTTCTTTGAGATGCCGGTAAGCAGCGGCGATAGCAGTACAAGAAAAATATAGGTAAGGACAAACCACCATGCGCCGTTGTAAGACATACCCGCAAGAAATAAGTTGCCGATAAATTTTTCGAACGACACGGGAATGGTTTCCGAGCCGGACATAAGACCGATAAGCGTGAATAAAATCAGCACAACAAGATATCCGAGATAAAACTTTGCGAGCCGCTTTATGATTGATTTACAGAAGCTTTTCCCTTCTTTTTCACGGAGAAGATATTGCGCATAGCCGCTGATAAAGCAATAGACAGGAACACAGATGTCCCCGAAAAGACCGAAATAATAGATAAGAGGTGTTTTTCCGATTACCGCTAAGGGAGTGTAGGGAAGATTTTCGGTACGGCAAAAAAGATGAAGAAAGGCCATAGCGAGAATAGCCATCCCCTTTGCGGCGGTACTGTCCTGTTTATTCGGTTCATAAAGAGCTTCGCATTGATTCATTGATGATATCATACACCTTTTTAATTTCTGATTTATTGGAATAGTCGGTCGAAAGGCAATTTTCCGAAAGCGTCTTTTGTTTTTCCTTATCCCGGATCAGCTCGGAGATGCCCTCGGCACAGCCTTGATTTTCCATAGGAACGATGATTCCGTCAAAGCCGTTTGTAAGCTGACTTTCTGCCGTTGCATAAGCAGTGATAACGACGGGCTTTCCGATGATCTGCGCTTCTCTGACCGCAACTGCCTTTCCCTCATAGCGCGAGGGCTGAACATATATATCACAGGCTTTCATATACGGATAAGGATCGGATTTCTTTCCGAGAATGACGACGCGGTTTTCAACTCCGAAAACAGAAATCTTGCCTCTTATCAGCTCCTCGTCTCCGCCGAAGCCGATCAGATACCATTTTATATCGTTTCCTAAATCAACAAGCCGACGGCAGATGTCGGGAATATTGTCGAAATTCTTCGCTTCACAGAATCTGCCGCAGGAAAGAAGCTTGATTTTTCCGTCCATTTCTTCCGAAACATCTGTGGCGTCGGAGCATTTTCTGATACTTTCGGGAGAAATGATGTTATCAATACGTATCAGCTTTTCTTCAAGAGAGGGGAACTTCCGGACAAAAGCCCGGCTTACATCATCAGAAATAGAGGCGATTTTGTCGTAAGCCGACCACATGACAAGCTCGGACTCGGTATCAACATCAATGAAGGAGTAATCCGTGTGAATCCATGCGATTTTCTTTGTCGCCCGGCACTTTTGCGCTGTGTAGTAGTGCGGGGTGAGAAAACTGATTGCGAGGTCATATTCCTTATCACTTATCATCGGCATACATGGAACGGTGAATTTGTGACTGTATTCCAGTGCAACGGCGCCTCCGTTTATTCCGTGTTCTTTCGCGTAGCGCGCCGCCGCGCGCTTTCCCTTCAGTCTGCCGATTCCGACTCTGAATTGTAATTTCATAACTACGTTTTTAATCGGAACAGCCATACAGGAATACGCTTTTTTTTCGGGAAGAAGGTTTATTCCGTCCGGTATCAGCCCCATAAGCTCTCCGCTGTGTCGCATCAGAAAAAGATCCACCTCATATTCCGAAAGGTCGAAAGCCGACAGCAGTCCGATAAGAGCGCGTTCCGCGCCGCCGATTTCCATCGCGTGTGAAACAACAAGAACTTTTTTCATGAGTACCTCCTGTGAGGGGGATAACGCGGGGCTCTGCCCCTGCACCCCGCTTCTTTCTTGAAAAGAAAGAAGGAAAGAAAAATAAGAAAGGAAACATTATGGGAAGGCGAAACAGCATTTTGATGGGAGTATTCGTATGCCTCTTTGGTACTTTCTCTCAGAGAAAGTACGCGCATCTCTGGTTCTATCTAAATGAGGATAATGCGGGCTCTGCCCTGTACTCGCTTTTTTCTTGAAAAGAAGGAAGGAAAGAAAAATAATAAAGGAATCATTATGGGAAGGCGAAACAGCATTTTGATGGGAGTATTTGTATGCCTCTTTGGTACTTTCTCTCAGAGAAAGTACGCGCTTCTCTCATCGTATCCTTTTAAAGCAATCCTTTCCGAAAATACGGTGAAATGGCTTTGTCAGCTTACTACGCAGAACCGTTCCGCGGCTCATCCAGCTTTTGGAATACCAATGAACCGAATAGGTGTTTTTCGTTTTTCTGAGCCGTCCGGTGGGATCGTCATAAGGATTGAGATATTCCGGCGGCAGAATCAGTGCGCCGCAGACGGTCTGCAATTTTCCGCTTTTTTCAAGGCCGAAAGGAGTGAGGGCTTTGGTATTGAGCTGCGGGCAAACGATAAGCGGATATTCCCCGTTTGTATCGGGGGCAAGGGAAAGATATTCGTCAAGCATGGCGGAAACCGCAGGATGCTTCTCCTCGGCGCCGAAGCCGAGCCCGGTTGCAATATTTTCATTATTTTCAAATCCGAAGAATGCGTTGCTTTCAAGCAGAGAATCAAACGGCTTTATAACCTCAACATCGGTATCGAAATAAATCCCCCCGTAATGATATACAACGGCAAGCCGAACAAAATCGCTTAAAAACGCCCATTTTTTATTTTCATAGCAATATTTCGCATAAGGATAGGAGGAAACGTCAAAATTATCCTCGTTCCACTCGGTTATTTCATATTCGGGACAGAATTTTTTCCAGCTTGCAATACATTTTGCGGCAAGCTTCGGCTTTTCTCCCCGACCGAACCAGCAATAGTGTATTTTTTCAGGTATCATTTTCTTATCAGCCTTTCAGCCTGTTTTTATGGAGCTTGTCATATAGCTTTTCCGGCAAAAGACCAACGACAATCGGCTTCAGGGCATATAAATAGCCGTAAAAGGGAAGACAAAGCTGTTTTACACAGAGATATTTTACATATGCCTCATTGATGCGGAATCGGAATTTTCGACGCTTGTAAGCGGCTCGGTCGTCGCGCATCGAGTACAGCGCTTCCGGAATATTATATCCTGTGTAGCCGGCGGCATAGAGCTTCATCCAAAGATGGTAATCCTCCACGCGCAAAAGCCTTTTGCCCTCGCTGTATCCGCCGACCGACAGAAGCGCCTCGCGCCGCATCATGCAAGGTGCGTGACAGAAAGGAGAGCCGTGAAGAAAATCTTTTTTTTGAGGTTTTTCCGGGTGCGCTACAATGCCCCATTCCCCATTTTCATCGAAAACCTTCATTGCGGTGCTGACAATGGCGATACCGTCGTTTGCTCTCAGTACGGCTCTTTCCTTTTCAAAGCGTTCGGGAGAACAAAGATCGTCTCCGTCCATGCGGGCGATATAGCTTCCGGTCGCTTTTTCAAGACATTTGTTAAGCGTTTTATTAAGACCGAGATTTTTTTCGTTTTTTAAGAGAAGTATTTTGCCGGGGAATCGGAGGGCAAAGCGTTCCGCCGCCGCAAAGGTACCGTCTGTGCTTCCGTCGTCGCACAGTATCAGCTCCCAATCGGTATAGGTTTGCGAAAGAATGCTTCCGATTGCATCGGGAAGTGTTTCCTCACAGTTGTAGATTCCCATTATAATACTGATTTCCGCCATACCGCTACTCCGCAAGAATACGATTAAGAGTCATTGAAACCACTTTGCTTTTCTCAAAGTCCCCCATATGCTCTCTTCCGACACGTCCCATTTCTTCTCTTTCGGCGGTTGAGAGTCCGATAAAACGCTTTACTGCCGTATAAAGCGCCTCCTTGTCTGCCGCGGGGCAGAGGAATCCGCTTTTTCCGTCGAGCACGGCTTCTCTGCAGCCCGGAATATCAGAGGTGATGAGCGCTCTTCCGCTTGCTGCGCCCTCAAGAAGAACATTTGACATTCCCTCATGATAGGAGGGGAGAACGACGCAGTGACAGCTATGATAGAGGGGCTGTATCTCTTCAAGAAAGCCTTTGTAATCAATAATGTCCGCGTCCGTCAGCTTTTTGACCTGCTCCGCATATTCATCCTCAAAAAAACCGGCAAGTTCAAAATGAACACGGTCCCCATATTCGGCTCTCAGACGCTTAGCTACGGCAAAAAGCTCGTCCACACCTTTTTCTTTCATGATTCGTCCCACAAAAAGAAAGCGTATGCCGGCGTTTTCGTCCGGGTAAGGACAGAGCGGGAAAAAATCGGTATCAATGCCGGCGCCGGGAAGCAAGACAGCCTGCTCCTTCCTGATAATTTTTCTTGTTATAAATTCATTCAAATTGCCCGTGTTTTCAAAGAATACCGCCTTAGCCTTTTTCAGTGCCGTCCGATACAGGATAGTGACAAGAGAGGAGAGAAGCTTTTTTTGAAAAGCGGTTCCGAGTCCCTGAACATTGACAAAGTATGTTGTTCCTCCTTTTCGGCAAGCATAGCCGGCATAGATATTCGGCTTGATTGAGTATGTTATAACCGTATCGGGATTTTCAGCTTTTATGAGCTTTTTATATTTTTTGTATAGCTTAAGATCGGTGAGGGGATTGATTCCGCGGCGGTCAACCTCGGTTTTTATCAGACGGCAGCCGAGTCTTGCAAGCTCATCTTCTCTGCCGCAGAAAGGAGAGGATATCACGACCTCTCCTTTCTTCAGAAGCTCTGTGATAAGCTCTCGGCGGAACTGCCAAAGCATATAGGAGTGGTTGGTAATGATCAGAAATTTCATTTTGAGACGAGTCCTTTATCTGTTTTGACCGGCGTATCGGAAGTCGAAACGGTTTGTTCTTCCTTTATCATAGCTCCCGTTCCACCCTCAACTACTCCTTTATGACTGAAAACCGCAGAAAAGGTTCCGATGATACAGCGCAGATCGGTAATAAAGCCGATTTTTGCTGCGTATTCTCCGTCAAGCTTAGCTTTTTCGGGGATCGGAAGCTCGTCTC
>USPP01000121.1 GCA_900556615.1 uncultured Eubacteriales bacterium | reverse complement strand
AAATATGGGCGGGTACCTTCCACTCGGTATGCGTAAGATTGCTCCGCAGATTCGGTGAAAGCATCGGATATCCCAAAGGTTTTACAATCTACGATTCCGATGACTCCAAGCGGCTCCTTCTCTCCTGTATGCGCGAGCTTCAGATTGACGAAAAAAAATTCCCTGTAAAATTAATTTCTTCTCAGATAAGCGCTCTTAAAAACAATCTGAAAACCCCGCTGATTTTTTCTTCTGAAATCGGATCTGATTTCAGACAATCTCAAATCGCATCCATATACACCCTCTACCAGAAAAGGCTTGTCGCTGCCAATGCTCTTGATTTTGACGATATCATTATGCAGACTGTTCGGCTTCTCAGAGAGAATGAAGAAGCACGCAGCTATTGCCAAAGGCGCTTTAAATATGTCAGCGTAGACGAATTCCAGGATACCAATCATGCTCAGCTTGAACTCGTTCGCCTTCTCTCAGAACATTACAACAATCTCATGGTCGTCGGTGACGATGATCAAAGCATATATAAATTCCGCGGAGCAACAATCGAAAATATATTGAACTTCGATCGTGAATATAAGGATGCCAAGGTAATCCGTCTTGAGCAAAATTACAGATCCACTTCCTATATTCTCAACGCAGCCAACGGAATCATAAAAAATAATCAAAGTCGCCATACGAAAGAGCTTTTCTCAACCCGCGGCGAAGGTGAAAAAGTCATCGTTAAGAAATGCGACAATCAAAACGATGAGGCAAAGTACATAATTAACAAGATTATGGACATGGTAATACGCGAAAAAAGAAAATACAGCGATTTTGCCGTTCTGTATCGTACAAACGCTCAGTCCAATAATCTTGAAAATTTATTTGTAAGAAGCGGAATCCCTCACAGAGTAATCGGGGGAACCCGGTTCTATGAACGCAAAGAAATCAGAGATATTATGGCTTATCTCGCCGTTATCAATAATCCTGCCGACGATCAAAGACTCAAAAGAATCATTAATGAACCGAAAAGAAAAATCGGTGACAAAACGGTTTCAGATGTTGAATATCTTGCCTCCCTGAACGGAGAAAGCATGTTCAGTATAATGAAATCGGCATCCAAATACCCGCAAATATGTAAAAGCGCTTCTAAGCTGAAGGAATTTGTCGGAATCATTGAAAGTCTCCGCGAAATCAGCGCATCCTCTGCGCTTTCGGAACTTTTTGAAAAAACAATCGACATGAGCGGTTATCGTGCGATGCTCCTTGCAGGGGGGGCAGAGGAGGCAGAACGTCTCAACAATGTTCAAGAGCTTATCTCCAATGCCATTGAATTTGAGAAAACGCATTCCGAGGATAATGCAAACCTGGAAACCTTCCTTGAGGAAGCTGCCCTCATATCCGATATTGACAACTATGATGATGAAAACAACGCCGTGGTGCTTATGACCATACACAGTGCCAAGGGGCTTGAATTTCCTGTGGTCTTTCTTCCGGGCGTCGAAGAAGGGCTTTTCCCGGGCATGCAGGCAACGGTTTTCCCGGAGGAGCTTGAAGAAGAACGGCGGCTTGCCTATGTGGCAATCACGAGGGCAAAGGAAAAGCTTTATTGCATACACGTCAGAGAACGTCTTATGTTCGGAAGAACGCAATTCAATCAGCTTTCACGCTTTATAAATGAAATTCCCTCTGAGTGTATTGAGATTGATGAGGAAAAGAAACCGACGGTGCCGTCTCATCATCAGGCAAAACAAAGAAAAAATATCATCTCAAAAGAATTCTTCACTCAACCCGCCCTAAAAGCCACTGTCGGAAACAAATCGTTTGAACATTTTAAAATCGGAGATAAGGTGTGCCATTTGACCTTCGGAGAAGGTATCATAACGGCAGCTCGTGAAATGGGCACCGACGTTCTTTATGAGATCGCATTTGATGATGTAGGTACCAAAAAGCTTATGGCAACCTTTGCAAAGTTGAAACGAAGCGCAGAATAAATTTCACTAATAAAAAAGAATCCCCCTATCACGAAAAATGAACTGCCCCAAATTGTGCAGGCAGAACAAAAACCCCCTGTTAGGTAGAATATTAAAATTAAGCAACGAACTGACTTCTCATTTCAAGGGGAGTCAGTTTTGTTTTAAGTTGGATACGTTCGTGATTGTAAAAGTGGATGTATTCACCTATGAGGAGGCGCGCCTCCTCATAGGTGGCGATTTTTTGACGGTAAATGCACTCAGTTTTAAGAATGGAGAAAAAATTTTCAGCCAAAGCGTTGTCATAAGGATTTCCACGTCTTGACATAGACGGCGTTATATGGTATGATTTTGTTAGGCTAAAATATGCTTGTGAGGTATACTGAAAGCCTTGGTCACTGTGGAGCTGCAACTCTGCAGTGACTTTTTCCTTTTTCTTGGCGGCTTGGATGGTAGATAGAACGAGGTTGATGTTTTGCTCGGTGCCTGTCTTGTAGGAAACAATACTATTATCGTATAAGTCACGAATAACCGATAGATAGAGAAAACATTGTCCCGTTTTGATGTATGAAATATCAGTCACCCACTTTTGATTGGGGCGTTCCGCATGAAATTTCCGATTGAGCAAATTGGGATAGCGGTGCAATACTTCGCCATAATTGCGGTATTTCTTTCTTCTAACGACGGATAAAAGGTTGTATTTCTGCATGACACGCAATATTGTCTTTGGATTTCGGTGTATTCCTTGATTTTCAAGCCATATTTGTACTCGTCGGTAGCCGTAGGTGCTATGGCTATGCTTCTGACACTCACGAACCTTCTCAGCAAGTTCGAGGTCAAATGCCGGGGTATCCATGCGCTTCACATAGTCATAGTAGCCACCCCTTGACACCTTGAAGAACCGGCACATTTCACTGATTGCATACTTATCCTTGTGATGATAGATAACCAAATACTTTACGATTGTCCTCACTTCCTTTCTGTGAGCGAGAGAAAATCCCGCATCAGTTCGTTTTCCATTTCCAATTGTTTGACATACCGTTCCTTCATTGCAAGTTCGTATTGTAATTGCGTTATTTTACTTGATTGTTGTATAGATTTCGGCAATATAGCTCCGTCTTTTTGTGGTCTGCCTTTGGATTTGATTACTATTACCGCTTCTTTTTTTGCTTCGTTTTCTTTGTTTCTGCGTAAGAAGTCTTTTACTTTTTCTTTGCTAAAGCCGAGCTTTTCACCTATTTCTCTTTGCGTGTATCCCTCTGATTTTAACCTCAATATTTCTTCTTTGTATTGCATTATTCCTCTGTATTCTCTTGGCATAGTTTTAGCCCCCTATATAATAGTGTTTTAATTCTACCATATAGGGGGCTTTTTTTCATTGTCCGTTTTTGCTGGACTTGTTCAAAAACCGGATAAGGGGATTTTTAATTTCATTGTTATCATGTATTTTCATAACAGAAAACTGAATAAAATACGGAATTAGCGCCAATGCTATCAATACAAATTCTCGCAGTTTATTTGGCTTCTCAATTTATGGGAAAACCGTAAAAAAGCGCCACTGTTTTCATTATTCAGAGATCAGTGACGCTTTTTTCAATTTTATTCGTTATCCGTTTCGCCGCGAAGTACCGATTTTTTTATTTTCCCGCTTATGGTTTTCGGCAGTTCGCTTACAAAATCTATATAACGTATCCATTTATATTCAGCAAGCTTTGAATTACAAAAATCCTTTATTTCTTTTTCAAGCTCCTTTGACGGAGAATATTCCGGGGACAGAACGATTACCGCTTTAATGGCCTGACCGCGAAGCAGATCGGGAATGCCTACGACACTGCATTCCACTATACCGGGATACTGCATAAGTACATTCTCTATTTCATAAGGTCCGACCCTGAAGCCACCGGTTTTGATTATATCGTCAAATCTTCCGTGAAACCAATAAACTCCGTTTTTATCCTGCCATGCCGCGTCGCCGGTGTGATATACCCCGCCTCTCCACACATGCCGATACTGTTCTTCATTATCAAGATAACCGCAGAAGATTCCCGGCTGTCTTCCGCTTTCGGGAGGAACAATCACAATTTCTCCAACCTCTCCGACAGGAGTCTGAATACCGTCGCTATCCCTAAGCTCAATATGATACAGCGGAGACGCCGTTCCCATAGAACCCTCAATAGGGGTATTTCCGATCAAATTGCCCATCAGCAAAACGGTTTCTGTCTGTCCGTATCCCTCACAGAGAGGGAGCCCCGTTTTTTCGGTAAAAAGCCTGAACACCTCCGGAGCAAGCATTTCACCAGCGGTAGATGCATGGCGAAGCGTCGGCATATCAGGAATTTCTTTTCTGACAAGATATCTGTATACTGTGGGAGGAGCACAAAAAGAAGTCACTCCGTATCGGTTAATAACGGCGGTAAGCTGTCTGGGATCAAAATTATCAAAGTCAAATACCATCACGGCGCTTCCGACAAGCCATTGTCCATAAATTTTTCCCCATGAAGCTTTCCCCCAGCCCGTCTCAGCCACCGTGAAATGAAGACCGCCGTCCTCCGCCTGCTGCCAATACTTCGCGGTAATAATATGAGCAAGAGGATAAGCAAAATCATGAATGACGCCTTTGGGATATCCGGTAGTGCCTGAAGTAAAATACAAAAGCATCGGATCCGTCGCAAGTGTTTCGCAGCGCTCAAAAGCTGTTTCCGCTTTTTCCATCTCAGCGGTCAGATTGTCAAACCCCGGAGCATCCTTCTGCACACACCATAACCGGCAGGATAATCCGCTTTTTTTCACAGCCGACAGCACTTTCTCAGGAACCCCGTTTTGCGGTGTACATATCACAGCTTGAGTGTCGGAGGCTTTCAGGCGGTACACAATATCGCTTTCGGTAAGCATATGCGTAGCGGGAATCGCGGTAACACCAAGCTTGTGCAGAGCTATTACCGTGATCCAGTATTCATAATGACGCTTGAGGATCAGCATCACTCTATCTCCTCTTTTAATTCCCGCTTTCTTAAATACATTGGCGGCTTTATTGCTAAGCGTTCTGAGTTCTTCAAATGAAAAAATACGCTCTGCATTATCCGTATTGCACCAAACGAGAGCCTGCTTCTCCGGAGATTCCTTCGCTATGACGTCCACAACGTCATAACCGAAATTAAAATTTTCAGGATAATCAAGCTCAAAATTTATCAGCCTTCCCTTTTCATCCAGAATCTCACGGCAATATCTTTGATATATACTCATATTTTTTCCTTCATTCGCTGTAAATATTATCCGGCGTTCCCGAACATATGGTTCTGAAGCGCACATACCGTTGTGCGGCAATATCCGGTTCTTTGTAAAGAACTTTAATTTCATCGCTGATAAGCGTGCGTATCCGATCGTAAAATGCTTTCTCTCCAAGTTCATTTTCTGATATAATTTTTTCGATTATTCCGAGAGATAAAGCATCCTCTGATGTCAACTTGAGACTTGCCGCAGCAGCCTCAGCTTTTTCCGCATCCTTCCACAAAATGCTCGCACAGCCCTCCGGAGATATTACCGAATATACCGCATTCTGAAGCATCCAAACCCTGTCAGCAACGGCAAGAGCAAGGGCTCCGCCGCTTCCACCCTCTCCTACAAGTATGGATATAATCGGCGTCTTCAGGGCAGACATCTCCATAAGATTTTCGGCTATCGCCTGTCCCTGTCCTCTTTCCTCCGCACCGATACCACAATACGCACCGGAAGTATCAATAAAGCAAACCACCGGACGGCAAAATTTTTCCGCTTGCTTCATAAGACGAAGTGCTTTACGATAGCCTTCTGGCTCCGGCATCCCAAAGTTACGCTCAATATTTTCTGAAGTACTTTTTCCT
>USPP01000120.1 GCA_900556615.1 uncultured Eubacteriales bacterium | reverse complement strand
TTCCTATGTTAATCGGATTCGGATGTTCCGTTCCTGCGATTATGGCTACAAGGACGCTCTCATCTGACCGCGACAGAAAAATGACGATTATGCTGACACCGTATATGAGTTGTTCTGCCAAAATCCCGATATACGCTGTGTTTTGTGCAGCCTTTTTTACAAAATACAGTGCGCTTGTAATGATAGGATTATACATTACGGGGATATTTCTCGCGATAGCCGTGGCTTCTATTCTCAAAAAGACTGTTTTCAGAGGTCAACCTATACCGTTTGTGATGGAGTTGCCGAATTATCGCCTTCCTTCGCCTAAAAGCGTGCTGCTGCTGCTTTGGGATAAAGCTAAGGATTTTATTCAAAGAGCCTTTTCCATTATATTTGTTGCATCTATTGTGATATGGTTTTTACAAACCTTTGATACCAAATTTAACGTTGTGTCAGTAAGCGAGAATAGTCTTCTGGCACTTATCGGCAAATCGATCGCCCCTATATTCGCTCCGCTTGGTTTCGGAGATTGGAGAGCGGCAACAGCTCTTATTTCAGGATTTTCAGCAAAAGAAGCGGTTGTAAGTACGCTTTCGGTTCTTATCGGAACGAGCATGTCACAGCTTTCCGGTAATCTTTCATCGCTTTTCTCACCGATTGCTGCGATAAGCTTTCTTGTTTTTACCCTTCTCTACACACCATGTATTGCCGCCGTAGCAACGATAAAAAAAGAACTCAAATCCTTTATCGGAACGCTCGGAATTGTTATTATCCAATGTATAATAGCATGGATGGTTGCTTTTGCTGTATATCAAATTGGCATCAGATTATACTAATCTCTGTTGAATTGACTAAATCACAAAACAGCGAAAATTCATGTTATGATATCTTTTGGGAGGTAAGTGTTGAATAGTATTGATTATATAATTATTATTTTGATAGCGTTCCTCTTCGTAGCGGCTATATACAGAATTTTTAAAAATAAGCGAAAGCATAGATGCTCAAACTGCGAAAAAAATTGTAATGCTTGCGGGAATTTAATAAAAAAAGATAATATTACCAGATAAAGAAAGTTACAAAAGCATCTATCCCAATCCGAAAGCAAAAAAGGAAACGGTAATACCTGAAAAATCAAAATTTAATGAAATAGCGACTCAATAGGTAACCGGATCTTTTGATATAGTATTGGAGACCGCGAAATTCGATATCCGTATCTTATCTTCTCAAGCCGTGAGAAATCTATTCATTTGTGCCAAGTTCATAACACAAACTTATGCTATTAACTTTACCGTTCTGATAAAACTCTATTTTGCGGTTTACGGAGTTTCGGGAACCCAAGACTATTATTAACCACGAGATATTTTCTGGATATTTATAAATATAAATAAAGCACGTGTACTGTTACACGTGCTTTATTGCTGTTCAGGAAAACATTACAGCTACAAACGCAAAAGACTTATATCTATATCTACTTCTTGCCGTAATAATTTATCTGCGCTTCTTTGAAGCGATAAATGCAGTAGCTGATACAACAACCACTAATGCAATAGAAAGAACCACAGAATCAGAAGTGTCGGGAGTACCACCATCGTCATGATAGGTAATAACAGGAGAGAAATAAAGATCTCCGTTGTCTCCTCCGTTAGGCAGATAACCTATTATAGCAATTACATCATCTTTTTGTACATCATAAGTGAAGGTTTTCTCGGAAGGATTAACAGTAAGTGCATCGGTTATATCGTTTTCACCGTAATGTTTGTTATTGATACCGATACCGACACGAGATTCTGTAGCATTATCATTTGCTTTCCATGCAGTTATCTTAATATCAATTTTTCCGGTCTTGGGTGCAACAAAGGTAACTCCGCAATGAGCCATACCTACCGGCATAACCCAAATTGCATCTTTACTGGGAGAATAATGCTGGATGGCGTCACCACAGCTATAATACTTTGCCTCAATTTGAAAGGGACCAAACATATCGCTGTCAGTAAATATGGCATCGGTAAGATCCATGGAATCCGTTACAAAAGGATTCTTCTTTACAGGCTTGAAAAGATCATCGGCTTCCAGTCCGTAATTATCTGCCGTGGCGGTATAGGAATCCACTGCGGCTACCGGAACTGTGAATGCAACAACCAGTGACGCTATCGTTGCAATCAGGGTAAGGGTTGCAATAAGTCTTTTTTTGAACATACTAATATAAACTCCTTTATTATATATTTTGCTTTCGCGTTTATACAGAATAATAGATAGAACTTACCTTTTTTTCTTTTTTACCACCACAATTACTATCACGACTACAACCGCCGCGGCAGCGATAATACCGATGATTACACCTAAGGGCAAACCGGAGGAATCCTCTCCGGCCGAATTCGCCGTCGTATCAACTACACCGCTTGTATCTGTACTCGCAGAGACATCAGAGGAATTAGTAGTTTCGCTCTGATCGACAGTCGTGGTAGAACCTGTATCAGAAATTTCGGGTGTCTGTGACTCTGCAGTGTTTTCGGTAGTCTGTACACTGCTGCTCACATCTACTTCAGTATACCAGATTTTTGCATTAAGGTTTGTTGAATCGTCATCCATATCGCCGATAGAGTTGATGGTCCACATGATCTGATCTCCTGCTTTGACCTCAAATGTCCCCTGATATTCCGCGTAGCTCTCGGCAGTTATATCCTGATGAACAAGTTCATTCTTAACATAAATGAAAAACTCTGTGGAATCATCCCAATTCTTTTGCCCGACTTTGGGACAATTGTACTTAGAATAGGTCTCAATTTTCCCATCATAAGGTGCTGTCCAAACCAAAACAGGCTGATAAGAATTTGATGGATGCAAATAACCGTAGCCAATAATTGCCAAAGATGTATCAGGCGCATACCAAGTATCCAAAGCTCCGAACACGTCACATTCGACATAAACCGCGTCTTCAATAGCAGAAAAATCACTGATTGCAGCACTTTCGTTTTTCCACATCTTGAATGTGAAGCCGTTATGAGACTGATACATTTCATCTTCAATCAGTTCATAAACAGTTTCCAAAACCTCTTGCTCGGTAGCTGCCGAGGCATTGAATACAAGACAGGAAACCATCATAGCCAACGCCAATGCAAGCACCAAAATTTTTTTGATAAACATAATTTTCTCCTTTTATTAGTATTTTTTATTGAATTTTTTTGCTTTTCGGTTAAAATCAAGATTCGATTCCCATCAGTTTTTCTACCAAACGTTCCGTCATAACCGTGATGCTATTAGAATATTGCGCATCCCAAGAGGACCAGCTGTTTAACTGATTTTCCATAAGAATTCGGAGGCAGTCCCAAGGACGACTGATACGATTATTGTACACACAGGCGAAATTAAAGTAACGACCGTCAACAATCATATCCATAATCTTAGATGCATCATCGCTGTCATCACGCGAATAACGATTCTTCATAGCAACATTATAGTATACTTCACTGACGCTTCTATAATTTTCCGCCGCCATTGCTTCCATTGTAGCCGAAGAAGCCTCGGAGGACTTAACATCTACCGGTATACACCAAAGAGAGACACCGTCCTGAACACGCGTAAGATAATTTTCTTGAAGCTCATCATATTTAGGAAAAGGCAGTATTCCGTAATCAGAATCCATATCGTAAATGTAATTTTCAATCATGGCAAATTGCGTGGGATGCAGCAATGCTTTATCCTGCATAAACATATCCCGCAGAGTGGAACCGTCTTCGGCAGCAATAAAGGTTCCTTCGTTTTTATATAGAAGGTCGTAGAGCTTCATCGTTAAATTGCTGAGCTTTTCTGATTCGGGGTTATAGTAAGGCATACCCTCTTCATCCCGCGAAAACATCTGAATATTGGAAGCCTGAAGGAACCCATCGGCGTCGTTAGTAGGTCCAATAGATAAACCATAGCTGTCGGCTTCATCACGGATGCTGTTGCCATCGTCATAATAATGCGCTTTAACCAGCTCACTCATTCTGTCGAGCGTCCACTCGCCGTCCAGAACCGTCCGATACAGGTCCTCCACTTCCCAATCATTTTGAAGCTTTTTGTTGAACACAATACACTGAGTGGCTCCGATTGAAGTCAGAGCAATATCCCCTGTAGCAAAAACAAGTGTATTTCCGAACGTAAGCTCCTCCGTAATATAGGAGTTCCACCAAGGCTGATTAAAATCTAAATAATCCTGGTCATGGAGATTAAGGAAGAATTCCGTAGTGCCTAAGGATGTAATATATGCTGACCATCCGGCAACGATGTCAAAAGCGCCGTCTGCGGACTGAATGGAAGCCTGAAGTTCGGTTAGAGCTTCAGTATATTTCTGCCAAGGACGCGAAGCGTAATTTTCAATTTTAACCTTTAAACGCTCCTGAACGACCTCGTTTCGGCGATAGATGGCTTGATCGAGTTGTGTAACCTGATCCTCAACGAAAACCTCACGAATACAGTCGGCGTCATCACGGGTGTGAATTACAACGGTTTCCCCATTAAAATCCAGATTATCGGGCAAATTATCCAAAAATTGAGTTTCTCCGGATTCTGACAATACCTCGGAACTTGTACCCGTTTTTTTATCGTTGGTGACGGAACAGGAAACAAGTGCTGCCAGGATTATCAGCGCCAAACTGAGTGCCAATACCTTTGATTTACAATTCATAATTATTATCTTTCCTTTCTTTTATTTATATAATAAACACAGAATATAAAAATCTGTTAATTTATCCTCCTCACTTTGACTATATTATACCACAGATATAATGTTATGTCTTTGCATTTTGTATGACAATGTTTGCAAATTTTCATTTTTTCAAGATTAGATTTTGGATTTCAGAAAAAACTTACCGCACTTAGCGTTTTTTTAGTTTGCCGCCCTGCAGTTTATCAGATATGGCTCAGAACAGCTTCTTGTGTTCCATAGTTCAAGCGGGAGAAAAATCCAATTCCGTTTTCTTTTTCTTAATGCAATACTGCTGTGTGCACGGCTATCGCCTTTGCTGCGCATTTACTTACATCTTTTCCGTCATACTTCAGAAATTTCGTCGACAGAGGAGTCGCTCTTGACTCCTCAATTTTTATCGTCTGACAAAAAATCCGGCGGCGCAACTGCACAACAATCATTGTGCGACATTTGTCTTAATTGAAATACCTATAAAGCTATACGGCGCTATATCTTCCAATATAATCTCTCCATCTGCTTCCTTCCCCGCTGTCATACAATAATCATCCGCATGATAATTTTTTCCCAAAATTAAATGCGGTGAAATGGCAGTATCCGCAAAGCAATTGAAGAAACCAAGTCTGATGGTATCTCCCTCTTTTTTCATAAGTTGGTAAAGGAACGGATTATGAGGGATAAACGCCGGTAAAGCCTCGCCGGAAAGCCATTCGATAGCACCATAAAGCTGTTCTTGTCGCTCATATGAGAACAGCCATCCGCTGTTCCGCGGCAGTTCCAGAGAATCAAACAAGAAAACCAGGAATCTTTGACCTGTCTGGTTTTCGTAACGGTAGCTGAGAGGGAAACGTTTCTCTCCTAAATCAACGGTAGATTCCACTGTCACCGATGAATCAAGCTCTGCCTCAAGATATCGGATATCACAAGGTTCGATTCTGACAGCATTTTTTCCGAAGTATTCCGTGTCCGGTTGTGTTTTGGAAAAATTGCGCTCCCGGCAAATGCCTACGTCAATTCCCCTTTCGCTCAAAATGCGGGCGGCAGAAGCATCCAAAATCAATCCCTTCTCCCATGCGCTTGATTCTAAATAGCGGGCGTTTTCACCGAAAGCGATACCGCACAGACCGTTGCCGCTGTATGTAGT
>USPP01000119.1 GCA_900556615.1 uncultured Eubacteriales bacterium | reverse complement strand
ATTGTCTGACGAAAAATCCGGCGGCGCAACTGCACAACAATCATTGTGCGGTGTTGCCTTAATGTATTCATTTTTTGAAATAATTCAAAATATTTTCGGCGTCTTTTTCGGTAATTCCTTTGACAGAAATCAGATCGTCATAGACTGCCGATGAAACACCGGATAGCCCTTTGAATGCGGAGAGCAGGGCTTTCGCTTTTGAAGGTCCTATGCCTTTTATCGCTTCAAGAGATGAGGTCTTCAAGGTTTTTCGTTTTGCCCCCGTCATTCTGGCAACGGTATATCGGTGTACTTCCTCTTGTATTTTGTATATCAGGAGAAAAACCGGCTGCTCTTTGGCGATACTGATTTCATTCCTGTCATCGGTAAGAGCACGTGTCTTGTGATATTCGTCTTTTACCATGCCGAATACCGGTATATACAGATTTATTTCGGAGAGAAGCTGCCGTATTACCGATACATGCGTTCTTCCTCCGTCGAGCAGGATCAAATCGGGATATTCATCCTCCGGATGAGACAATCTTCTTGAAATTGCTTCGCGCATCGAAGCATAGTCATCCTGACCGCCGGAGGAAGCGATTTTGTATGTTCGGTAGGCGCTCTTGTCGAACCTTCCGTTTACTATGGAAATTTTTCCGGCGGTAATATTTTCGTTGCCGTAGTTGGATATATCATATGCCTCGATCCGTTCGGGAACTACTTCAAGACGGAGCAGCTGTGCAATGCGGACAAGAGTGTCATTTTGCTTTTCGGCATCGGCATTATACTGTGCGGCATATTCCTTTGCATTTTCCCTTACCATAGCGCAGAGCGCTTTTAAACTGCCTTTTTCGGGAAATCTGATGTTGACTTTGAATCCGGCTTTAAGCCTCAGCATTTCAGAGAGAGATTCCCGGCTTTCCTCCCCGAGAGGAAAGTCAAGAAGTATTTCTTTCGGAATATATTCTCTTACATGGTAAAGTTCATATAAAAACGAGGACACAGCGTCATCGTCGATGATGCGGTCAGCTCCGAAAATAAAGCTTTCGCGATCTGTAACCGCGCCGCCCCGCACATAGAAAACGGTAAGGCAGGAACAGGTTTCGTCAGAATATATAGCGATAATATCCTGCTCCACATAAGGAGCAGCAATTACCTTCTGCTTTTCCCAGAGCTTTGACAGACAGTGAATCCTGTCACGGCAGAGAGCGGCAACCTCGAACATCAGATTTTCCGATGCATATTCCATTTGTTCTGTCAACGATTTCTTTACCTCCGAAAAGGATCCGCCGAGGAAAGATGCAATATCGGCGAACATTTTTCGATACTCCTCTTGAGTGATGCTTCCAGCGCATACTCCTACGCAAAGACCGATCTGATAGTTTAGACAGGGACGTGTTTTTCCGATATCTTTGGGAAAATTTTTTTTACAGTCGGGAATACCGAATGCTTTTCTGACGGTATTTACTATCATATAAGCAATTCCGGTGCCGGAATACGGTCCAAAATATTTTGCGCCGTCGGCAAGACGTTTTCTTACGACGAGAATACGCGGATATTCTTCATTGACGGTAAGCTTGATATAAGGATAGCTCTTTCCGTCCTTGAGTTTAATATTAAATTTTGGAGTATGAAGCTTTATCAGACGGTTTTCGAGAGCAAGCGCTTCTATTTCGGTGGAAGTAAGCATTACGTCGAAATCTGCTATCTGACTTACCAGCTTTGCGGTTTTTACGGTATGGCGATCCATGTCGGTAAAATAAGAGAGAACCCTGTTATGCAGTACTTTTGATTTTCCGATATAGATAATTTGCCCTGCGCCGTTCTTCATCAGATATACGCCTGGGCAGGGAGGAAGTCTTGAGGCTTTCTCTCTTAATTTTTCTATTGCGGTCATTCCACCTGTCATTTTTCTATTCCCCACAAATCGTCGCTGATTTTCTGCTGCAGGCATGAACCGGCTTATCGAAAAGCGGGCAGACTCCTTCTGACGAGGAATTGTCTGCCCGCTTTGTTCTATTACGGTTATGCTGTTCAGTCCTCAAAGCCGGTTGCGATGAGCTCGGAAAGTCCCTCAAGTGCCTCAGCTTCGTCAGCGCCGTCGGCAATAAGCGTTACCGTCATTCCTTTGACGATTCCGAGCGAAAGGACGCCAAGTAAAGACTTCGCATTTACGCGCCGATCGCCCTTTTCCACCCATATAGATGATTTATAGGAGTTAGCCTTCTGGATAAAGAAGGTAGCAGGTCTTGCATGAAGACCGACGTTATTTTGTATTGTTACATCGCGTGAAATCATTATTTTAACTCCTGTCGTAAAATATTGTTTACATTACATATTCTATTATAGCAAATTTCTTTTATAAAATCAAGTGTTTTTAGAATATTTTTATCTTTCAATCAGAGTACGCTGAAATATCAGGGCTTAAATGTAAAATTTAGACCGTCATTCCGCGGGTTCAAGCGCCGTAATCAAAACAGAAACGGCAGCTCCGCCGGATTTCAGGGTAAAGACAGAGCCGGGAGCAATATAGGTTTTTCCATTGAGTAAATATCCGCTGTCAGAGCGAACCAATTCGCAGACAAAGCTTCCAGAGATATCATAAAGCCCTTCTTTTTCATATTCCGTGTATATTCCCTCTGCATTTTCATAATAACCGATTGCAGGGGAGGAATTTACAGATATAAGCTTACCGAAGGAATCGTTTCCTGAATAAAATACCGCGTTTTCGTTAAAAGCGGAAGCTTTGTTTTCCGTAAGGGCTTCTGCAATAAAATTTACCGTCATTTCTTGGGTAACCGTTTTGGAGAAGAGGCTTTCCGCTATATTGTAACGCATGACAGCTCCGACTATGCATGCAAGGAGCATAAGAATTATGACAAAATCGATTATTGAAAAACGTGTGCGCCTGTTTTTTCCAGCTTTTTGGTTCATTTTTATCTTTCCTTTCCGGGGGAGACTTTATTGATTCCCGTTATCGGATACGGTAATCGATACGCATTTTCCGTTTCCGGTATAACCCGGCACACGAAAACTGATCATTTCGTCGAGAATAAGCTCTTTGCCGTTTACCGTATAGCCTGTATCGGTAATTCTGGCTTCTGCTTTGATTGTAACAGTCATGGTTATTTTTCCCGGATAAGTACTTTTAACGGTTTCGCCAAGCTCTTTGTTGAATCCGGTATAAATGCAGGGGGAGTATGCAACATCGGTTATCTCTCCGATGGATAACAAATAAGTACAGTCTGTCACAGTATCTCCGATTTCCACCAGATTTCGGAATTCCTCTCTCATCGGAGATACTTCCAGCTTATAGATTATTTCCGTTGTCTCTCCTTTATCTGATATTACGATTTTTCTTTCCCTGAGAAAATATACGAGAGCGGAAGCTGCGGCGAGAATAAGAATGATAAGTATTACATCTATAAAATTGAAAACATATTTCTTTTTTTCGGATGGATTATTGTTCATAATGTGCGCCATACCTTTCCTGAAATCCTGTTAAGGTTATATTTTGGGACGGGAGAGCTTTTTGATATCGAGATCAAGGGAAATACCCTCCGGTTCTCTGTACACTCTTTCTCTTACACCCGTTCTTATGGCGGCGGAGGTCAGCCCGAGTATAAGCCAGAAGAGAAGGAAAATCCGATTGTTATACCACACATAATCGGTAAAACCGTGAATGAGAATTGCACAGATTCCCGTAAATCCGGCAGCCGAAGACAATCGCAGGCGTTTTTCATCATATTTTCCCGAAGAATAGTAGGAAGCGAAGTGACGCAGGAAAATCAGCATGACGGCAATGAAAACCGCAAGTCCTGTGATTCCGACCGAGACCATAATTTGTGTATAAAGATTGTGGGTGTGCGGTGCTTCCTCGATTGTGCTGAGAGAAAAGAGGGGATAAATTCTCCGAAAGGCGCTTTCTCCGATACCGATTCCACCGGCAAAGCATTCAGAAAGCAGTCTGTCGACACCGTTCCAGATTCCCGTTCGATAGGAGATAGAGGAATCGGAAATACTGAAGGAGCTGAGAAAACGTTCAGATACGGACGAGGGGAGAAATGCCGGAACGGCAGGTATGATGACTAAGGATGCTATCAGAAATCCGACATTTTTTTTGCTGTAGAGCATAAGCAATATTATGCCTCCTGCTATCGCTGCAAGCCATCCTCCGCGGGACCATGTGAAGATAAGGCAAAGAATGGCGATAACAGAGAGGAGAGATAAACCGAAAGCGGCATCTCCCTTGCCTGAAGCCGCGCGGAATACAAGAAGAAAGGGAAGCGTAAGTATGATAAATTCCGCAAGGACATTCGGATTTCCGAAGAGGGAAACGGCTCTTCCCGGAATATAGGAGAACAGCGAGGTGTCCAGCCATTTGAAGGGGGAGAGTCCTAAGGCGTATTCGATTACGCCGATTGAGGTTGTGACGGCGAGCGAGAAAATAAGCGCCTTCACACAGCGATAAAACCATTCAGAGGTCCTTATGAGGTTGACGGCGAGAAAATATCCCGACATTAGACAGATATAGAGCAGCGCCGTTCTCATGCTTTCGGCGGGAGTGACGGAAATTACGCCTCCGAAAAAAATGACTGTCATAAAGGCAAGCACCGAGATATCAAGAGAATTTGTTGCCAGCGTTCTCTTACCGCGCATAAGCTTAAGAAGCCAGCATGCAGTGACATAGGCGCACAGTATTGCGATGTATATTGTTCTGAGAAAAGGCAATGCGAGAATAATGCAAATCACGCCGCATTCCGGAACAGTAAGAATGGCATAGGCAAGAATAAGTAAAAAAAGGCCGCATACGATTATGAACGGTGAAACAAATGCGGAAAGCGCGCCGATAGCGATACCGAGTAAAAATGCCGCATCGTTTCGGCCGTATATTCGGTGAGAACCGCGGAAAGCTTCTTTTTTTATTCCGAGAACGGAGAAAAGGAGAAACGAGAGGATTTTACTTTCACAAATCGCAGATGAGATTTTCTTTGACGAAGAACTCATTGCTCCGCCTATTGCGACACAGACTATTCCGAGATATAGCTCTGAAAAAACGGCTTCCGGAAGATTCATTGCAAAGCGCCGTATCAAATACGAGATCGAAATATAGAGTCCGAAAGAAAAAGTGAATGCTCCCACAGCTTTTATCTGTAAATCCGGAATTTGATGCAGAAGCCGGTTCAGCTTTCCGAGGATAAAGCTTTTTTCAAAGGCTTTTGCCATAAAGCGTTTAAACGGAATGGAGATTCTTTGTTTCAAGCGCAGCCTCTCAGAGATAAGCTCTGTAATGCTTCCGCTCTCCCTGCGGTAATTGCCGCAGAGCAGATACCCGAAAAAGCTTTCTGAGAATTGTTCGCTTATAAAGTCCGAAAAACGTATCAAAGCCGAAACAATCAGACTTTTTTTGAATATTTCAGCCACGACCGACGGACGTTTTTTTTCGTTCATTCTCTGATTCTTTCCTTTCTTTTATTTTTTATAAAGGGCAGATAGGAGGCGAATGCTGATAGGGATATCGCTGTAATACATAATATTGTTTCCGGAATATTCTTATTAAGATAAGGCGAGATCAGGTTATAAATCAATCCCGAAGCTACAGCGGATACTGCGGAACCGAGCAATATATTTTCGATATGCGGAAGCGTTTCCGTTTCGGGGAGCCATACTGAGGCAGTGACAAGCCCGAAGGCGGAGGCGAAAAGCTGTCCTACCGTAAGGGCTGAGGCGATTCCGGCAAGTCCCGCATCTGAATAATAAGCCAATATCTGCGCGGTAAGCGTCGATACGATACCCACTATGGCGGAAAGAGCGGCATATTTGTTTTTTCCTGCCGCTTCGAAAATTCTTCTGAGGGTTTCATTTATAATGCAAAAGGGAATTGACATG
>USPP01000118.1 GCA_900556615.1 uncultured Eubacteriales bacterium | reverse complement strand
TACGTGATTAATCTCCACAATACGGACCTTACCGCCTCCCAGGGATTCGCCGCGTACTGTCATTTTCTGGCCTTTTTCATTTTCCATGCAGATATCTACGGTGTTCGGATAAATATCTGTTTCCTGCTCATTTGGAGTGAAAGAGAATTTCAGACCTTTTTCATGAGCAATATCAAAAGAATTTCGCATATGGTATCTGGATGAACTGTAATGCTGATTTCTTGTACCTTCTGCATTCTGTTCCTTGTACCAGATACGGGCGAATTCTTCCAATGTACTGGGCTTTCTCTTATTCATGACTTCCACCATCTGCCTGTTTACTTTCTGGCAGTAGTTCTGGCTGAAATCTGCTGAAATTATATAATGAAATAACAAAAACAGATGGTAAAAGTCATCTGTTTTTTGCGTATGACGGGCATATCAATGCTCTGTGGTGAAACTTTACCGAGGCGTAGTTGTCGACAAACTTAAAAGCGACTTTCAGGTTTCACATCGTGAGGTGCAGGAGAGGAGAAATCATTGCCAATTTGAGTATAAAGTCTGTTCTTAAAAGAGCAATTTAAAAAGAACTACTGACCAAGCGCGGCTTAGCTAGTATTTACGACTACACTTAAAAGTAGTACATATTTAGTTCTGAATTGAACCGCTCTGTGCCGATATCTGCCGCCGGTGGGGCTGGGAGACTTCGGTGATTGTTTTCCGCAGAGAGGCTTATAAAAAGGGATATACCTCGAATCACCGAGACATTGATCATTGGCTGAAAAAATTCGGGCTTACGATGGAGGATTTCAGGCGTGACGTTGACGCGCTTCTCCATCCCTCAAAGAAGCTTGACGTTGGGGACGCCGTGGCGTTCATCGACACAAAGCACTATTCCAATGCAAACAAGCTTTTCGGAAAGACCTGCAAGCCCGGTATGCAGTGGTGAAACGGATCTATCGCCTCGGTAAATCAGACATCCGTATCTGCTCAAAGTCGTTTCCGGCGGCAGGAGCAATGTTTACGGCTGGGTTGACGAAAAGGATATAATAAAGTGAATTATAACTGCTGATACATCTTTTTCTGACTACTTTTGACTACTTTTTTATTATCTTTTCTGTATTTTACTTAACATTTATTGACATTGTAAAAGTATTTATGGAAACAAAAACCCCCTGTAAATACCTATCAGATAAGCATTTACAGGGGTTTTTGATTGGTGCTCCTGCGGGAAATCGAATCCCGGACAACTTGATTAAAAGTCAAGTGCTCTACCGACTGAGCTACAGGGGCATAACCACCGAACGGTGTATATTATAACACATCGGGCAGTAAATGTCAATAGAAAATATAAAAAAGAAATCAAATATTTTCTGTAGTAAATTCTTAAAGTAAAAGCAACAGTGGAATATAGAGCTGCATTTGGTGTAAGAAAAGGGAAAATAAAATGAAAGGAATGATAAGCGAAGATTTTACGTGGCAAATTGTTGATCTCATATTCGATAAAAGCGATCTGTTCATTTATGACATCGTTGAAAGACTTACCTTTCGATAAGAAACGCTGCACAAGAGTGTCTTTATGCTCATTGGAACCTTTTTCATAAACGGGCGATTGAAATAGATCTTTATTGATGTGAGCAGATATCTATCCAAATCAACAAGTTTGCTGCCATTGTTATGTGTGACAGATTTGAAAACGGGTTTAAAGCTTTCACACATATTGTTCGGCAGCCTTTTAAGGTCGAGATGATCGGCTTTACAGCTTTGTGACGGTGTTTTTACAAAATATCACTTTCGTTTGAATTTGTTGGGTGATAGTAACACCGGAGACGGTTCTTTTTATCCTCCACTATATCTGCCTCCGAATGCGCTTGCTCACTTCAATCGATTCTTTTTTTCTTCTTGTTCCGAGAATTCGGTTGCCTCGGCCGCTTTTGCCCGTGCGGCGTTTGTTTCTTTCTTTTAACGCAAATCGATGTTACTTATGGTAATAATTTCAGTATTTTTTAACCGTTTGTGTATGAAAATAAAACAAATTATTTTCAAAAATGTTATTCTTTTTTAATGTATATTTGATATTATATTATTACAATAGGAAAGCAGTGCAATTCTAATTAGCAAACGGAGAAATTGCCGTGAAAAAAATATTGTCGTTTTTTCTTTTTTTATGTTGTTTTGTTTCTTTGCCGATATATGCGTTAGAAAGCGATATCAATGACAGCAATGATACAGTTATTTTTGGCGAGATTACCGCAAATGATGTTTTTGCGTCAATATATGAGGCGGATATTAAATCCTTACGTGAAGCGCTTCAGCTTGGTTTGATTACTTCAAGTAAACTCACCGAAATATATCTTGAGAGAATAGAAGAATTCGGAGGGGCAAAAAAATGTTTTATTACTTTATGTGATAATGCCCTTGAGGAAGCCGGCAAGCGTGACGAAGTCTTACAAAACGGCGAGGGAGACGGTCTGCTGTTTGGTATTCCTGTTGTTGTAAAGGATAATATTGAATATGAGGGATATCCGACTACGAACGGCTACAAAAAAGACGGAACAGTTTCTGACACAAATGCGAAAATAGTTCAGTATCTTTTGGAAGAGGGAGCGGTAATTCTCGGAAAGACCAACATGAGTACCGCTGCTCAGGAAGCTCGCATCACCATCAGCAAGGCGGTGGGAGAAACCACAAATGCTTACAGCTTCGAAATGGCTTCGGGAGGATCTTCCGGCGGAACGGCAGTTTCCGTTTCCTTGAATCTTGCTGCTGCCGGTCTTGGAACTGATACAAATTCCTCGCTTCGTTATCCGGCGGTTCTCAACGGATGTGTTTCTATGAGATCGACTTTCGCCCTGGTTTCGACCGATGGCTGTATTCAACTGAACAGCAAGCGGGACGTAGCCGGTGCTATCACGCGAACGGTTTATGATCAGGCATTGATGCTTGATGTTATTACCGGAGGTCAGTACAGCTTTACCGAGAACCTTAACGTTGATGCTCTCAAGGGGGTCAGACTTGGAATTATTAAAGAACTTTCATATGCATATGGAAGTTCAACCCGTTCATCGAAATACATTGATTCGGAAATACAGGATGCTTTCGCCAATGCGGTTGCCGAACTTAGAGCCTGCGGTGCAGAGGTCATAGAGGTATCTTTTCCGCGGATTTTCAGTCTTTCTTCGGCATGTTCCAAAAATTCCGCTTCAGCAATAGATAAATATTATTCCGCCTATGAAAAAGTACTTGTTGATAATAATCTCAGCGCATTTATATTTCCTTCTTATATCACTGCCCCCCTATATACGGGAGTAAACGAAAACGGCGGATTACTTGTTTATGATCAAACGAGTACTACAAACTTTTCCATAGTTTCTCCGCCGCTCGGTATTCCAGAGATTGCGGTTCCAATCGGATTTCATTCCAGAAAATCGGGGATCGGGATTGAATTTGCCGGGCTGAGAGGTGAAGATCAGCACATACTTGATCTTGCTTATTCCTATGCAATGAGATATGACCATCGTACGGTACCTGAGTATGCAGAAAATTTATACGGTGATGCAGATATATCACTGAGCGAAATTATAAAAGAATACAAGGCATATCTTTGGCTCTCAACCTCTGAGGCAGGCACGGATGCTCCAGAATCTGCAGATTCTGCCACGATCTCTGATATAGCTGAAAGCACAGGAAATTTTTCGGAGAATGATGCCGACGGCAAGCCTTTTTCGAAACTTCTTATTGTAGCAATAATTCTACTAATCGCTATTCTTTTCTTTATCATATTTCTTAAGCTGCGTAACGACGCGATCAGACGGCGCAGACGCAGGATGAGAAGAAATGGATATAGACGAAGGTAAACTGAACAAGCCGCAAGCGTCTTTCATAACCGCTTGCGGCGTAATTTTTATATAGCGAAAGTTAGGTGCAAATTGGGCAGTTCAAAAGAGGCGTTTGCCGTTGAACAGAAAGCCGTCCTGATGAAATGAAGCTTTTCCGGTACCTGCAAGCAAAAGGATAGAAGGGGGCAATATGAAGCTTGATACAAGCAATACAGCACCCACAACATAGAATACAGGCAACATCGTATTGGTGCCGAAATACTTGCGGCAGGTAATATCAAAGGGAAACAGGGCACATCTGACAAAGCAAAATTAAGTGCAGATTTTCTTTTTAATGCAGCAGTGCTCTTAAGGCAATAGCCGTGCACATAACGGATTACCTTAACTTTCAGTCTGAGACGTTATCTATTTGTATATAAAATCAGTAATGGAGTTTATAAGAAGCTCTTCAGTTGAATCGTTTTCAATCAGCACATATATCTGCGGTCTTGTCATGCCGCTTTCAAGATCGCTGCGGAATGTTCCGTTATTACGCCGAATCGCATATCTTACCTCAAATTCGTATAAGGTGGATTGCTCCGCAGTGCCTTCGTTTATAGTTTCCTCGCGCAGCTTGGTGACTTCCATGTTATAGAGCATTTGCATGGTAAAACGATCTTTTTCACCGTGTTCTTTAAGGTAATCCTCTGTAAACAGCGTATTGTATGTTTCAGAATCGCCGTAAATTATCGAGTCAAAATATTTCCCGAAAAATACAGCCGTTTTTCCTGCCGCTTGAAATGCGCTTTCATTCACGAGCTTTACAAAAGACACTCCGTCGTCAGAATAGAGAATATAACGATCGAGATCCAAGTAGACCTCATCCTCGAAAATATTAAGATCATAATCGGGATTGAACAGAAACACCGGAGCTTTGGTTTCTTCTCCGTTAGGCGCGGAAAGTCGGTTTAGTATTCCGCTTTCAGCAATCAGATTGAGAATGACAAGTATGACAAAAAGAATCAAAAGAACAAGAATTACTGTTTTTGCCTTGCGTTTATTTGTCTGTTTTTCTTTTTTATCCAAAGCGCTCATCGCCTTTCTTTATTGCTGTTGTTTGTTAGGGAACTGAATCAATCGTCAACGGATCTGTCCCGTCAGAGCCTGGCGGTGCTGCCTTAATCGTATTCCTGTGCTTTTTTGCCTTGCCGTTCAAAAAATCATCTCGGACAATCTGCATAGCCGATTGATTCAGCAATTCCTTAGATTTTGCAGAGCTGTCTTAAATGAAGAATAGGAATAGAGCGATCCGACGCAGAGCAGCGGACGGTTTTCTCTTAACGCTGTTTGATAGGCAAGACGTACCGCCTCGTCAAAGTCTTGGCAGGGAAAAGCTTTGGTCCCGATGGCATTGAATTCATTCGCGTACTCGACAGAGTCCATTGCGCGCGGATTATTTGGTGTAACAGTAAATACTTTATCGGCAATATCCGAAATTTCCCGGGAAATTTTTTTATAATCTTTATCCTTCATAACGCCTGAGATAACGACAAGCCTGCGATCGTTTAAGCAGAGCTTTACCGATTTTACTGCTGCTGCAACGCCTTCCTCATTATGACCTCCGTCAAAGATGACGAGCGGTGAATGATGCAGAATCTCAAAGCGTCCTTTCCAGCGTACAGTTGACAATCCTTCTTTGAGAGATGTCTCCGGGATGACGAACCCCTGTTTTTTCAGGAGGGTAACCGCTTCGATAACGGTGGCAGCATTTTCCGGTTGATAGGCGCCCAGTAACGGTATGCGGATATTTTTGATGTCGCGATAATTGAAGGTCGTACCCTCTAAGCTATATCGGATATCGGATAGCTGAGCGCCGTCCTTTTTGATATAGGGACTTCCGAGGCGTTCGGCGGTTTCTCTGATTACCGTTTCTGCTTCGAGGTTATTTCCCCCGAACAGGATCGGACATCCCGGTTTGATGATGCCCGCTTTCTCTTTTGCTATTGCAGAAACGGTGTTTCCGAGAAATGCCATATGATCCAAAGAGATGCCGGTAATGACTGACAGAAGCGGG
>USPP01000117.1 GCA_900556615.1 uncultured Eubacteriales bacterium | reverse complement strand
GAGGACAACTCGGTACGGAAGCCGCCGGGTACGAAGGTGTCCGCGGGGGAAACGCCGCAGGTTATGGAATCCCCGACAAAAGCGACCTTGAGAGGTCTTTCCTCTCCGGCTTCGGTAAAGTACCATCCGCTTTCAATCCCTCTGTATTTCGAAGCCCTGAGCGAAAGAGAAGCTTCGTTTGTTTCCCCTTTGTCATCATCCGTGAGTACAAGCCCCCCGTCTGTAATAATCTGATATCTGTTATAACTGTTATCAAGAGTAATGTTGAAAAATTTTTCGTTTTCGGAAAGCTCAGCGGAATTGCTTGCGAAATGTAAATATTTTCCATTTTTATCCGTGAGAGAATAAAAGCCGTCCTCGTTCTGGTTTAGAAGAAATTCATCTTCCCCGTTCACCTTAATTGTCCGCCCCGTGTCGCAGTTCATAATGCTGTAGTAAGTATTGCTTTTCAAACCTATTTCATCCTTTCTGGAGGGTATGCTTTCAATTTGACTTTCCGGCACTGTTTCGCTGGTGTCGGAAGTATTTTCGTGGTTGTTTGCACAGGAAGTCATAACATTGAATAGCAAAGAAAGAGAAAAAAGTGTAACAAAAAAATTCCTTTTTATTTTCATATGAGTTGACCCTTTCCATTGTGTTTTTCATAATGCATTATACTATAAAGCTGTATATTTGTCAACATATGATTGTATAATAAAACATAAGCATATGTGAAAACATAGAATAATATTATTTATTTCGTAAAAAATCAAAAAAACTCTTGAATATCCCGAACGGCTGTGATATAATAATTCTTACTATTAATTTTAAAAGATAAGAGGTGCCTATAATGAAAGCAGGTTTACATCCCGAATACAAGGAAGTCACTGTAAAGTGTGCTTGCGGCGAAGAATTCGTGACCCGCTCCACTAAGGACAGCATCCGTGTTGAAATTTGTTCTAAATGCCATCCGTTCTTTACCGGCAAACAAAAGTTTGTTGACGCCGGCGGACGCGTTGACAAGTTCAAGAGACGTTTGCAGGCGTCCGGAAAGTAATCCGGAATTTGTCGGTTTCGACCGGCATTATGTGGACAGGAGAACAGCGATAGCCGTTTGCCTGTCCTTTATTTTTTTCATTTAGATTCAAAAGGTTGTTAAGGCAATACCGCCGGGTGCACAGCTAATACCTTTATTGCGTATTTGCTTGCATCTTTTCCGTCAACCTTCACAAATTTCGTCGGCAGAGGAGTGACTCTTGCCTCCTCAATTTGTATTGTCTGACGAAAAATCCGGCGGTGCAGCTGCACAGCAATTATTGTATTGTATTACCTTAATTACAGACAGGAGTTGATTTATATATGGAGATAAACAGTAAAATTGACGCCGAACGCGCTGCCGTTGTCGGGATAGTTACCTATGAGAATCCGGAAGATGCTTCTTCCGCATCTCTTGACGAGCTTGAAAGACTTCTTGAAACAGCGGGAGGAAAAGCGGTTGTCAGACTTGTTCAGACAAAGGATTCTCCCGACGTAAGAACCTTTCTCGGAAGCGGAAAAATTAAAGAGCTTGCGGAGCTTTGCCGCGGAAACGACATTACTCTCGTTGTCTGTGATTCCGAACTCTCTCCATCTCAGATCAGGAATATGGAGGAGGAGCTTGACTGCGGAGATTCCCGAAAACCGGTGCGGGTAATCGACCGAAGTATGCTGATTCTTGATATTTTTGCGATTCATGCTACCTCGTCGGAGGGAAAGCTTCAGGTTGAATTGGCACAGCTTAAATATACTGCTCCCCGCCTAATCGGAAAGGGAATTTCCATGTCCCGTCAGCAGGGAGGAAATATCGCTATGCGGGGCCCCGGAGAAACGAAGCTCGAAAGCGATCGCCGTCATATCAGGAGAAGAATGCAGGCACTTGAAGAAGAGCTTTCGGCAATTGAAGTGCGCAGAGCAACTCAAAGAAAGCAGCGCGACCGTTCCGGAATATGCAGGGCGGCGATCGTCGGATATACAAACGCCGGGAAATCAACTCTCCTTAACCGGCTTACCGACGCGGGTATTCTTGCGGAGGATAAGCTGTTTGCAACCCTTGACCCGACAACACGAAAATTTACTTTGCCTCAGGGCTCGGAGGTGCTCCTTGTCGATACCGTCGGATTTATCCGAAATCTTCCGCATCATCTGATAAAGGCATTTCGTTCTACCCTTGACGAGGCGGTATATGCCGATATTATTATCATGATGACCGACGCTTCTGACAGCGAAGCGGCATCTCAGCTTGAGGTGACGGAAAAACTGCTGTATGAGCTTGGCGCGTCAGGAAAACCAACCCTCTGCGTCTTCAATAAATGCGACCTGGAAGGAGATGTAATTCCCTCCGCGCCTCGTTCTCTTCCTTCCGAAAACGTCTTCTATATTTCAGCAAAAACCGGAGAAAATATGGATGCTCTGGTAAAAAGACTTGAGGAGCTTGTGAACGAAAAGACCACGCGCGCAGTATTTGTTATACCTCAGATGCAACAGAGCGTAATTGCCAAGCTCTATCGTTTTGCCAAGGTAGAGAATGTGGAATACGAGGAGGAAAATGCTGTTGTGACGGCAGTATGCGACGGAAAAGCAAAAGGAATGTTCAGAGAATGGCTTAAAGAGGGATGAAGTTTTTGGTTGTTTCCGATTAATTATGACGCAAGAATGATATAAAAGTGATTCATTTCGTAAAAAACGCATATTTTATTATGGATTCACAGCGGAAGCATAATGACTGCCGGCAAGCAAAACGGTGAAATTTACGCGGTGCCGGAAAGCTTATACCGAGACTATGGAATCACTGAATCAATAGTCAACGGATCTTTCCGGCAATTTTATTGCCCGGCGGTGTTGCCTTATCCTATTCCTGCGTTTTTTTGCCTTGCCGTTCAAAAAATCATCTCGGAAGTCTGAATAGCCGATTGATTCTGCGATTCCTTAACACAGTATCAGCCTCGGAATGATTGATATCTCCCTTACAACCGAATAAATTCTCAAAGACATCTTGACATATATCCGATTATTTGATATAATCAAATATATGGTTCTTTCGGAAACACCCCGCTGCACCCAAATATCTGACATAAACTGATAAAGAAGGATGATACGCCCGATGGACGGAGACAGTAGCGACGACGATAATCATAACTTAATTCATATATTTTGATAACGAAGCATATCTGCGCACTTGGACGCCGGTATGCCTTTTTGCGTTGCCATCGAAAAGATTGTTTCAACAAGGAGTAAATTACTGAATCATGAATCCCGAAACCATACGATATATTGCCGTACTTGCCGTACTCATTCTGTTTTCGGCATACTTTTCTGCGACGGAAACCGCTTTTTCCTCTGTCAACAGGACGAGACTCAGAGCGATGGCGGAGAAGGGGAACGGCAGGGCAAAGCTTACTTTAAAGCTAAATGACAATTATGACCGTCTGATTTCAACGATACTGATAGGAAACAATATAGTCAATATTGCTACGGCGTCGATCGGTACCGTGCTCTTTGTAAAGCTGTACGGGGATATCGGCGCTACGATTTCAACAGCGGTTATTACGGTTTTGGTGCTGATTTTCGGAGAAATCACTCCGAAGAGTGTAGCAAAAGATTGCCCAGAAAAATTTGCTATGTTTTCTTCAGCCTTTATCAGGCTTCTGATATGGATTTTTACTCCTCTAAATTTTATCTTCGGAATTTGGAAAAAGCTGATTGCTAAGCTTCTCAAGGTTGAAAAACATGAGAAAATGTCTCAGCAGGAGCTTTTAATGCTGATGGACGAGGTGCAGGAAGAAGGAAGCATTGATCAGGATGAGGGAAATCTGCTGAAAAATGCAATCGAATTTTCAGAACTGCGCGCAGAGGATATTCTTACGCATCGCGTCGATCTTGAAGCCGTTGAGGCGGACAGCAGCAAGCATGAAATTGCACAGATTTTCAATATTTCAAAATTTTCCCGTTTACCTGTATATGAGGGAAATATTGACAATATTATCGGTATAATCCATCAGAAGGATTTCTATAACGGAGATGGAATTACCGAGAAAAGTATACGCGAGATCATGACCCAGCCTATTTTTGTGCTGAAAACCGAACGGATAAACGAGCTTTTGAGATTGCTTCAAAGAAATCAGTCGCATGTAGCGGTAATTCTCGATGAATACGGAGGTACTCTTGGAATTGTCACGCTGGAGGATATCCTGGAGGAGCTTGTCGGAGAGATATGGGATGAACACGACGAGGTAACCGAGCAGTTTCTTCCGATTGGAGAGAACACATTTCGAGTAGATTGCACAGTAAATTTTGATGATTTTTGCCGCTTTTTCAGAATAGAATCCGACTCGTCAAGCATATCGCTCGGCGGGTGGGTTATGGAGCTGCTTGGAAAGATTCCCGAAACAGGAGATCACTTCAATTTTCAGAATCTTTCAGTCACGGTGTCGGAAACCGACGGACAGAGAGTGACTCTCATCGATGTAACCGCTTTGGAAAAAGAAGCCGAGGCGGACCATGAATATGACCAAAGCCTTTGACGGTTAAATACCGTTTGGACTGAATTTTCCCCGACTTTTGAAATCCGAGCCGGAGCCGGGCGATGGCTTTTTTGGCAACAATACCGTCTCTAAAGCAATCTCTTCTCTGCCTCTTTAGTGTATGTGAGTAGCTGCTTATAACGCGGATGCATCATCAAGGCGCAGACCGTGAACCCGGTGATATCCCTTAAGTCGGGGACAGAGTCCTGAAAATGCTTTGCAGCCTAAGGGGGCTGTCTTAAATTGAGGGCGCCTCTAAAACCTCACTGTCCCAAACAGCCCCGATCTCTTTTCCGTCATTCGTTACAAAAATCCTTGACAGATAACACTATCAAGGATTTTTGTTTTGACTGACACTTGCTGTCTGTGAACACTGAATTTTTAGAGGCGCCTTTATTTAAGGCAATACCGCCGGGTGCACAGCTAACGCCTTTATTGCACATTTGCTTGCGTCTTTTCCGTCAACCTTCACAAATTTCGTCGGCAGAGGAGTGACCCTTGCCTACTCAATTTGTATTGTCTGACGAAAAATCCAGCGGCGTAGCTGTACAACAATCATTGTGTGGTATTGCCTTATCTTTTTGCTGTTTCGAATATTCAAAGATTTGTTTCTTCGTCTGCAATCTTTCTTCCCATAATCACACCCATGACCGACGCCATCATAAGTCCCCTGGTCCAGCCGCTGGAGTCTCCAAGGCAATGCAGCCCCGCAATGCTTGTATTGAGATTTTCATCCATCTTTACCCGATTGCTGTAAAATTTCAGTTCGGGAGAATAGAGCAGAGTTTCGATAGAGGCAAAGCCAGGCACTACATGGTCAACCGCCTGAATAAAGTTGATAATATTCATCATGGAACGGTAGGGCATGGCGGCGGTAATATCTCCCGCTACGGCGTCCGGAAGAGAGGGCTTCAGATTGGATTGAGCAAGCTCCTTCGGCCAGGTGCGTTTTCCGTCGAGAATATCCCCGAAGCGCTGTACGAGAATATGCCCCGCGCCGAGCATATTGGTCAGCTCCCCGACCTTCTTCGCGTATTCGATAGGTTGATTAAAGGGGGAGTTGAAGTTATGGGAGCAGAGAATGGCTACATTGGTATTATTTGATTTCAGTTCCTTATAGGAGTGTCCGTTTACAACGGCAAGACCGGCGTCATAGTTTTCCTGACTGACAAATCCGCCCGGATTTTGACAGAAGGTACGCACCTTATTTTTAAAAGGCTTGGGATAGCCGATGAGCTTTGACTCATAGAGAACACGGTTAACGGTTTCCATGACTTCGTTCCTGACCTCGACCCTGACTCCGATATCAACCGTTCCTGGCTGATGTGCAATATTAT
>USPP01000116.1 GCA_900556615.1 uncultured Eubacteriales bacterium | reverse complement strand
CGATAATAACCGTTCCCGTATTGTGCACCGGGATTCTGCCGGTTTCCGGAGGTATATTCTCCCTGCGGATTTCCATAAAAGCTTTGCTGAGCGCTGTATACTCCGCTTGCACTCTGATTACGGTTATCAAAAACATTTCCTCTTTCTGACGTCGGTTGGCCCGGTTCCGAATTGTTCACCGGTGCACCCGTGTCGCGTCCGGATGGTTGAGAGGTCCGGTCCTCTTTATCCTTCGTAGAATCTACACGATACCAATTATCTCTCAAATCTTTCTGCAAATTACCCTCGGGAGAATTACCTGAAGAATTATTTTCAGGTATGTCCCGATTGTTATTATCATAGCCGTTATCCATAATTTAAAGTCCTCCGTTTTTATATATCGGTGAATTTGTTCAGAATATTTTTCCGACTTACATTTATAGTATATAACCATATTGTGACAGCATTATGATGATTTGTAAAATATTTATTGAAAATAGACTGATAACATGATATAATGACTCTATAGATATCTTTCAACCGATATGAAGTGAGGAATATATCCAGTGAACAAAACAGCAATTATAACAGGAGGCTCCCGGGGAATAGGAGCGGCAATTTGTTCTCTGCTTGCCGACAGAGGATATAACGTAATCATCAATTATCACCGTTCCCGGGCTGCCGCCGAAGCACTTGAATCCGGCATTCGGGCACGCGGACATAACGCACTTGCCGTATACGCCGACATAAGCCGTACAGAGGACATAAAAGCGCTTTTTGAGACTGCATACCGCAAATTCGGTACAATCGATCTCCTCATAAACAATGCCGGAATTTCGCGTCAGCAGATGCTTTCCGATGTTACCGACACCGATCTGGAAGAGCTTATGTCGGTGAACTTCGGAGGCATCTTCAAATGCTGTCGGGAGGTGCTTCCTTATATGCTCAAAACACATTCCGGAAATATCGTCAATATATCTTCCATATGGGGAATATGCGGCGCCTCCTGCGAATCCCTTTATTCCGCATCAAAGGCAGCAATTATCGGTTTTACAAAGTCTCTTGCCAAAGAGCTTGCCCCATCCGGCATCAGAGTGAACTGCGTCGCTCCCGGAATGATCGACACCGAAATGAATTCTCACCTTTCTCAAGAAGATATAAAACGCTTTTGCGATGAAACGCCGATCGAACGCATCGGTACTGCCCGGGAAGTTGCATCAGCAGTACTTTTCCTCAGTGATGACTCCTCCTCATTTACAACCGGACAGATTCTGAGAGTTGACGGAGGATACGCTATATAAATTTGATAAAACAATCAATTAGCCGATTGCAAAAGTCAAAGATTTATTATAAAATCCGTTTTTTCGGTGGCTTTACCGACAAAAAACACCTTTAAGGCAATATCGACAGGTTTTGACGGTACAGATACGCAGTCGCATTTTTTGTCAGACGATACCAATTGAGGAAGCAGGAACGACACCTCTGCCGGCAAAATTTGTGATACTATTTCTCAATTAAAATCTTGCCTAATTATAGGGACTCCGCCCCTATACCCCGCTTAAGCCCTTCTTGAAAGAGGGGCTTAAGAATTACAAGAACTTTCAAATAGAATATGCTTTTGAAGCTTCTTGAAGGAGGCGTAGGACAATGCGGAGATATTTTCAAGAAGTTTCTCCTCACATATAGGCAAGGCTTCTATCGTGAATGAGTATGATGGAAAACAGTTCGAGCCGGATTCGGGCAGTGATTTTCAGAGGTACCCTAAGATATGACGGAAAATTGCCTCGCAGATGCATCATCAAGGCGCAAGCCGTGAACCCGGTGGTATTGCCTTAAGACGAGCAAAGCGAGTCCGCGCATCGAGGAGAGCTGCAAAAAACTTTGATTTTTGCCGCCGGAGATAAGCGCGCATATCCCCGCCGCGCGGTTCTCAATTGAACAACGATAGTAAAACGCAGTTTTACCATCAGCTAAACCATAATATAATAAGGAGATTTCGCTGTGAAAAAAATTCTTTCTCTGATAATCGTGCTTTCGCTCTCGATATCGGTTATCACCTCCTGTTCCTTTTTATCCGACTATATCACTTTTTTGGGCAGGGAGGCAAGACAGCTTACCGATTACAGCAGCATAACCTACGAAAGACCTGATTTCGTTTCGCTTTCTTCAAAAATCGATACGCTGAAAGCTGATCTCATGCTCAGTGAAAAGGAAAAGTACTATTATATTAATCTTCTCTCGGAAATTGTATCCGATTTCTATTACACCGCCTATACCATGGAAAGCATAGCGTTTCTTGAATACGCCAAAAACATCAAAAATGACACCCTGCGGGAAGAATATTTCTATCTCGTAACCGAAAATGAAAAAATAAGCGCCAAGCTTGACGAGCTTTATTATCTGTGCGCCGCGTCAGAATATAAAGCGGAAATGGAATCCTCATGTCTCGGAGTCGGTTTCCTCGACAATTATGCCGGCGAAGAGTTTACTTATCCCGAGGAATTTTCCGAGCTTCTTGAAAAAGAAAACATGCTTATCAATGAATACAATGCAGCCATGAGCGAACTTTCGGTGGAATATGAGGGAGTAACCTATACCGGGGAGACAATAGGCGTAATTCCCGACGATGAATTGTATGATGCGGTATGCCGCGCTTATTATGACAAATATAATTCCCTGCTCGGCAATCTTTATCTGGAACTCGCAGGAGTAAGGAATACCATTGCGGCATACTGCGGCTATACTTCATATGCAGAATATTCTTTTGATCTCTACGCAAGAGACTACTCAATAGGCGATTTCGATGAATACTTCAGCGGAATTAAAGAATATATTGCCCCTGTTTACAGAGATATGTCGGTCAAATATAAGGAAGAAGTCATGCTTTCTCTTCCGGAAGCGTCGCCTGACGAGATATTAGGTCTCGGAGAGAGCATGGTCTCTCTTATGTCTCCTAAGCTTGAAAAAATATTTACAAGCATGAAGCTGAATCATCTTTACACCGTTGCCTGTTCCGAAGAAATGTATAACGGATCTTTTCAGATATACTTCAATGAATATGAAACACCTTATCTTTTTGTAAACGGAACCGGCTTTGCATGCGATAGTCTGACGCTTATGCATGAATTCGGTCATTTCGCGTCGGCATATTATAACTACGGAAACGTCGGAAGCAACGATGAAGCGGAGGTAGCATCGCAGGGACTTGAGCTTCTTTCGCTAAAATATCTTGACAAGATATTCGATGCGGATACGGCAGAGATCATCGGCAAATACGAACTTCTGAATCTTGCCTCCGCTTTCACCGAATGCGCCGCGTATACCGAATTTGAAAATCTTGTTTACGGCGACGACAATCTCACGGTGGAAAAATGCAATGAATATTTTCAATACTGCTGTGATAAATACGCGCTTGAAGGAATAACCGGCAATAAAACCTCAGACGGTATGTATTGGGTATTCATCAATCATCTTTTTGAATATCCCTATTATATGATCGGGTACTCCGTATCGGCAGACACCTCCGTGCAGCTTTATGAAAAATGCGTCGATGGGATCGACGAGTATATAAATTTTATACAGCTCGCCGGAAACGGAGATTTTTTCGGAAGTATCGAACGTAGCGGTCTTGAAAGTCCGTTTGCTGCCGGAAGAGCGGAAAAAACAGCCGCATTTTTAAGAAGAGAACTCGAAAAATATTCCTAAGGAAAACACTGCTCCTCAGCAAAGGGTATTTCCCGAAAAACCTCCCCCTGTCTGTCATCAATCGAACTATCTGCCTTGTTACTTACTTTTCCTCAGGTATAATAAAAGAATTTGCAGTTCATGAATAAAACACTATTGACTTGAAAGACTATAAATGATATACTGAAAACAAGATGTACTGCATCTTAATCAATTATTTTTGCTTTCTCGAAGGTATTTACGCTGTCAACGGAAGAACAGGCTAAAGCACTCAAAACAAATCATAATATACAGGAGATGCGCTTTTGAATTTCGGAATTACAAATTTTAACGTCGCGCTTCCCGCAAAGCTTGCCGCCGATACTATCCTCCGTTGCAATGAACAGATTTCAGCCCGCGGACTCGTTCTCAGTGAAAGACAAGCAGCGACACTCGCAGAAGCAAGCATCTCCGCTCTTAACTCTTGCGGCAGAATAGAATTCGGCGGAGAAACCATAAAAAAGCTTATCCTCTCTTTCAGCGATTCTCCGTTTCTCTGTCAGAATAATTTTTCCAATACAGTCTGTGAACTTATCGATATTTTTTATTATTTTAAAAACGAAACTCTCGATATTGTCAGCGATGATAGGCTTATTTCCGTGATGAAAGATGCTTTTGACGGTATCTGCAGCGGTGATCTTGAATTTCTCTCAGGCACCGTACTTGACATGCTTTCCCGTGAAGTCAAAGGAATGGGCGACATTGAAGCAAAAGAAACCGAAAAGGAGGATTGGCATGACGGATATTGAACGATCCGGCACTTTGAATCCCGAACTTATCGACGGAGAACATTACTTTTCTTCTTTTCTTTCGGAAGCTGTCGCCCACGGTCTCATTGATATACCGGAATTTCAGAAAATACAGCTTCAGTTGATTGAGCTTCTTGCGGAAAAAACGCTCGCATTCACGGCAGGCAGAAGCTCCTCTGTCAAAACGGAACGCGCGGAAGCAATCATGAATTCCCTTCTTTACACGCTCGGTCTTGCCTTAAAAAGCTTTCCGTCATTCTATGATGCGCTTGACGCGCTTAAAAATCAGTCCATTCAAAAGCTCTATTCAACCGGAAGCCAAAAGATCCATGTAAAGCTTAACACAGCGCGTCTCTATGCCTCTCTTGTCCAAAGGAGCATGTTCGATTCTGACAACTATACCTACAAAACAACCTTCATCGACGGCATTAACGGCTTTTTCAAAATATACGATCCGAAATACGGAGCAGACAGAATCGGAATTACCGCCGATTACCCGTTATGTCTTCCGGTCAAAGAATTGACAGGCGTTGAATTTATCTGCAAATATCTTGAATCCGCATATTACGAAAATTCTTTTTGCCTGCTTTTTCCATCGGAAAACAGAAAGCATTTGCTGAACGGCGCTTATTCAGACACAACAGGTATGATTTTTAATATTTTCAGAACGGTTCTGACGGCGTCTCTGATATCCGCACTGACCGAAGGCAATATCTATGCTCCGGAGCCTAATCAAAAAAGCATCGCTCTTCTGATAAATAAAATCTCATTATACGGAATTTTTGAGATGAGAATGCTGTTCGCTGAGACTGCCAAACGTCTTTGCGGCGTTTATGATATAAAAAATACGGCTGAAAAAAAATATGTAATTCGATCCGCCGAATCACTGGGGCAGGAGGTATTTCATGCAATTCGTCTCGGATGCCCCGAAAGAGTATTAACGGCAATCAAAAAAGATTGATACATCGAAGATGCATAGAATCCGCCGGCATCATATAGAAATCATAATCATATTTTATGGAGGTATATTATTATGGCAAACCGATTCGTTTTAAATGAGACAAGCTACCACGGCAAAGGCGCAATCGCTTCTATCGCAGAGGAAATCAAAGGCAGAGGTTTTCTGAAGGCATTTGTCTGCTCGGATCCCGATCTTATCAAATTCGGTGTTACAAAAAAAGTTACCGACGTTCTTGATAAGGCTTCTGTACCCTATGAAATTTACAGTCAGATCAAAGCCAATCCCACAATCGAAAATGTACAAGAGGGCGTTGCCGCCTTCAAAAAAAGCGGCTCCGACTGTCTCGTCGCAGTAGGCGGCGGCTCCTCTATGGATACCGCAAAAGCAATCGGTATTATTGTAAACAATCCTGAGTTTTCGGATGTAAGATCCCTTGAGGGCGTTGCTCCCACAAAAAATAAATGCGTTCCGATTATCGCGG
>USPP01000115.1 GCA_900556615.1 uncultured Eubacteriales bacterium | reverse complement strand
CGGTACAGAGGAAGACACTCAAACCACGGTACCTGTCACACCTGAAAATGTAACCGAATCGAATCATACATTACCCGATGAAACTTCCGTAGGTATAGAAACTTCAGCAGCTGATTTCAGCTCTTCAACACATATCATAATCACTGAAGACACGGCTGCCGATGGACCATCATACTCAAACGAGTCGAAACGCTCCGAGAGCGAAATCGCCGAAAGGGAAGCTTTCGTTGAGCCTGAAGTATCCGATTCCGCAAAGTCTACCCAGAGAATCGGTATTATAATGACATCAATCGCCGTAATTGCCGCAGTCTCTCTGTGCATAGCAATATGGCTTGGGAACAGAAAAAACAAAAAGAACAGTGAAGTAAAAAAATGAGTGAAAAACAGATATATAAGACAAAGCAACGGCAGGAAATACTAAACTGTATTTTGGAGCTTGGCGGGGAGCATTTTACCGCCTCTGACATTGTGGCACGCTTGAATAGTCGCGGGAATGCGATAGGTCAGGCAACGGTTTACCGTATGATAGACCATCTGGCTGAAACGGGAAATCTGCGAAAATATGTTATCGACGGAACGACCGCCGCCTGTTATCAGCTTGTCGGCACCGAATATGAGAAAAGCTGCCGCGAGCATTTTCATCTCAAATGCGTAGGCTGCGGTAAGCTGATTCATGTCGAATGTGAGGAACTGAGCCGTATAGCGGAGCATATGCAGGAAGAACATGGCTTTTCTGTGGACAGCTCTAAAACCGTTTTTTACGGTGTGTGCGGAGATTGCAAAAAGCGGGGCCTTCTCTGAAAAAACGAAAAAAGCAAGAGCTGCAGTTGTGCGAAGAAGCTCTTGCTTTTTGTATTACAGACTTATCGATTGTTTTTTCTGTTCCGATATGCGGTAAGTAAATCGGTCAAAATGAATTATCCCAAGTGAACGCAGAAGTGTTTCGCTTTTTTCTCTGTCTCTATCGGAGTTGAAACCCGGAATCAGCGGCAAACGGACGGTGATCCGCTCCTTTGGAACAAGAGAAGCAAGGAGAGAAAGGTTTTTCAGCATTCCCTCGTTGCTTTTTCCCGTATATCGAAAATAAATATCGGGATTGGTATCCTTACAGTCAATGAAAAAGCTATCGAAAATGTTCGCCGCAAGCCTCAGATTTTCTTCGGGAACGGCAAGCGAGGTTTCGGCACAGAGACGCCAATCTCTCCCGCACAGTTCTCTGAACTTTTTCAGGAAATCGGTGTACAGAAGAGGTTCTCCCCCACCAAAGGTCACTCCCCCTCCGCTTGCGAGAAAATAAAGCTGATCAATCTTGACCTTCTGATACAATTCTTCCGGAGTCAAACAAAAAACCGGTGTTTTTTCGCTTGTACTTTCGGGATTAAGACAGTATTTGCACCGCAAAGGGCATCCGTGAAATCCGACAAGCGTAGTCACGCCTTTCCCGTCCGTTTCGATACGGTGTCGGGAAACGGCAAAAAAAGGAGCTTTTATATTCATCAGAATATTATTTCCAGGATATCGATATCTCCATTGGCATTATAGTAGACATCAATAGTATATTCAATATATTCTTCAGTAAGCAGAAACCGATTGCCGTTTTCAAGATAGGTATCGGCAATACTGTCTCCCCAAGCAGATAATACGTCGCTTTTCTTAAAGCCGGCAAGAGAGTTCAAAATCTGTGCTTCATCCATATCAAGAAGCTGGGAAAGCTCAGGCATCTCTTTTTTTTCACTTTGATCCGGTTGGCAGGCGGAAATGTTGTCAACTCTTTTCCTATATAAGACCGGCTCTCCCATAAGTTCCTCCATTGAATCGATAACACTTGTGGATTCGGAAACCGGAATTTGTCCCATAGGTAGTTCTATTGAATCGATAACATTTGTGGATTCGGAATCCGGAGGCAAAAGCAGTCCATCACTAATCTCGGTATAGAGCGTTTGCGAGTCAAGAGCCAAATCACCTTGTTCTGCTCCTATACTGCGGTCCAAGCATCCGACCGACGCGGTAACGGTTGCGGCGGTTATTCCGGCAAATACGATCGCTTTTCCAGCCCTCTGCCGTTTTTCAAGCTCTTTTTCGAGATACCGCACTTCTGCCTCGCACTTCGGGCAGGTCCCTGCGCAATCTCCCTGATGCTTACATTCGGAAACTACGTATTCGATGTCATTGCTTTTGGCTATCTCTTTTCGGATTTCCTTCAGAATTCTGCAGCGTTGTTTTCCTTTCATAACGATACTCCTTTGATTGAATTTAAGGCAATACCGCACAAGGATTGTTGTGCAGCTGCGCCGCCGGATTTTTCGTCAGACAATACAAATTAAGGAGACAAGAGCCGAGTCCCCTACCGACGAAATTGGTGAAGGTTGACGGAAAAGATGCAAGCAAATGTGCAATAAAGACGTTAGCTGTGCACCCGGCGGTATCGCCTTACAAACTGAAGAATTTTATCAATTTAGACGCTGAGCAAAGAGATTTGTTCCATGATATCCCTATTTTTTATTTTTTATTTTATCCCAATATACCTTTGCTGCTTGTTCCGTCTTGTTTTCTCCGTAGAAATAATATTTTTTGTCTTTAATATCGTCGGGAAGATATTGCTGAGGTACATAATGATTTTCATAATCATGGGGATATTGGTATCCCTCGTATTGATTCGATGGGCGCATATAGGGAGGTATAGTCTGTCCCCGTCCGGCGGCAACATCCTCCGCTGCTGCAGCATAAGCAAGATAGGCGCTGTTTGATTTGGGAGCGGTAGCAAGCAGCACGGCTGCCTCCGATAAAGGAATTCGCGCCTCAGGAAGACCAAGATTATTCGCCATCTGAACGCAGGAGAGCACAATTTGAGCCGCCGCGGGATAGGCAAGTCCGATATCCTCGCAGGCGATTACCTGAAGCCTGCGGCAGGCGCCGATCAAGTCCCCTCCCTCCAGTATCCTGGCAAGATAGAAAGCTGCGGCGTCGGGATCAGAGCCTCTTATCGACTTCTGGAGCGCCGATAGCAAGTCATAATGCACTGTCCCGCTTTTATCAAAGTTTCCGATAACAGATGGAATAAAGCCGTTTACCGTCTCTTTGGTAAGCTCTTTTCCGGAAGAAAAATAGGCGTTTTCGAGAAGATTTACCGCTCTCCTTACGTCCCCTGCGGCACAGCCTGCAATATGGAGCAGAACTTCATCTTCAGCGCTCTTGCTTCTGCCGGTATTTGAATTCATAAGTTGAAGCGCACGCTTCAAAGCGGGTATCATTTCCTCCGCTTCAACCGGCTTAAATTCGAACACTGCGGAACGTGAAATAATGGCATTGTATACATAAAGATACGGATTTTCCGTTGTCGAAGCAATGAGCGTGATTCTTCCGTCCTCAATATATTCAAGGAGAGACTGCTGCTGCTTTTTATTGAAATACTGTATCTCATCAAGATACAGCAGAATTCCGCCGTTTCCGATCAGCGTTGACGTTTCCGCAGCCACTTCTTTGATATCGGAAAGCGAAGCGGTAGTCGCACTCAGTTTTCGTAAAGTCATACCGGAACCTGCGGCAATAATTCCTGCCGCTGTAGTTTTTCCGGTTCCGGGCGGACCGTAGAATATCATATTCGGAAAATAATTTTGTTCACATATTTTTCGCAGAGTACCGTTTTTGCCGAAAAGATGCGTTTGCCCTACCATATCGTCAAAGCTTCTTGGTCTTATCATCTCTGCTGTCGGCATATTTGTCATTTTAATCTCCATTCCGCCGCCCAAGCGGCGGCATAAACAGTAATGAAATGTTTCTGTATTTCCGAAGGAAACAACAACGAGGCATTTTCCTTTTTTGGGGAGATATTTGGACATAAAACAGCGGTGCTTTCATACAAGCTCAATATACCTTTCGCCCTATTTCTCCCTATCAGAAAAATATCCGTTATTTTTCAAAAAATACAGTAGTTAAAAAATCCCTTTTATCAGTTTTATAATAGGTTTTAGAGAATCTCATTCCGCAGTTTCTCCCACACAAGAAATGCTTACGGGAAAAGCTTGAAAGAAACAAAATTCGGCAATTTTGCATATCAGAAAATCACACCGGATTTTAGAGAAGCTGCCGCAAAACGGTCAAGGCTTGAGAATTTCTCTTTCCCCTTTCGGTATAGCCGTCATCAATTGGTTTACAACGAAAAATAATCGCCGGCAGTAAAAAATAACTTTTCTACAAAATTCATTTGAGATAAAAATGGATTTGGACGTTCATCGTTTTCCCTGCGTTTCCCTTTTCAGATTTTCCCAAGGGCATCTTTCCCTTTTATCCTCAGACAGCCAATTGTAAAACCACATTTTACAATTGAGAGCTGTGCGGCGGAAATACGCACGTTTATCTCCTGCGACAAAAATCAAGGAACTTTGCCCCCCTCGATGCGCGGACTCGCTTTGCCCGTTTTTCGTCGGCAAAGCCATTGAAAAAACAGATTTGATTATAAATCGTTAACTTTTACAATCGGCTGTTTCATTCTCAAAAGGAAGGAGACCGTCAGCGTTTTTCACTTATTATCCTTTACATGCAAAGGCACGGCAAGACTCTGTTCCTTCTCCCTCGCTCAGATAACCTGAAGCTTTCCCTCTTAGTATAAAGGAACCAACTCAAAAGATAAGGCAATACCGCGTAGGGCACGGCTAACGCCTTTGCTTTCATCTATTCCGTTATACTTCACAGATTTCATCGGCAGAGGAGTCACTCTTTCCTCCTCAATCGGGATTGTCTGATGAACAATCCGGCGGCGCAGCTACACAACAATCATTGTGTGGTATTGCCTTAAAAAATTCGGGAAGCTGCCGATGAAAACCTTAGGCATAATGCCAGAGAAGAAAGCGGCGACAGCCTGAAACGATAAACTGATGATTTTATGCGGAAGGACGTATGCGGAAGCCGGCAGTCTGAGATGTGAATCATACTTTTATCAGGGCGTCTCTCAAAATTCACTGCCCAAATCCGGCTCAGGCTGTTTTCCGTTATTCGCCACAAAAATCCTTGACAGGCGGCTGCGCTGTCTGCAAAATTTTTGTTTAGACTGACGAAAAAATCTCTTTATCGTCTATGCTACGGCATTTTTAGAGATATCCATTATAAAGCTTTCCGGTCGGCATAGAAATGACCGGCAGTACTTTTTCCGTCCGTCCCCCGTGCGGCGGTTGGTTTTCTATATTAAACGGGGGGAAAGGACCGCAAAGCCATGCTTGCTCCGCACGAACTCAAAAACCCGGAATTTACGAAATCCTTAAGGGGATACAGCACTGTCGAAGTCGATGAGCATATCGATTTCATGATTGAAAAATATACCGAGCTTTACCGGGAAAACGACGAGCTTGAAAAAAAGCTTCGCCTGACCGAGGCGCAGCTTGACGCTATGAAGGGCGAGGAGGAGTCGATACGTTCCGCTCTTGTGAACGCCCAGAAAGCAAGCACCAGAATCATTAACGAAGCAAATGAACGCGCCGACGTGATCATGCGCTCGGCGAAAAACAGCTGTGACCGACTTATCGCGGAGCTGAAGGCTAACGTTAAGAAGGAAAACGAGAGGCTCAGAGAAGCGCAGCGTGAGGTTGCAGCGTTTAAGGCGGCGCTTTTCGAGGGATATCAGTCTCATATAGAATTGATTGAAAAAATTGCCCCCGAGGTAAAGATAACCGAAGGCAGCGAAAAACAGGCGGAAGAGCTCACCAAAAAGATTAAAAATGATAAATTCACCCTTGAGGACTTCCTCGAGCAGTTCCAACAGGTCAAAAAACTTGGCTCAATGGAAGATATTCTCGGCATGATGCCCGGAGTCGATGCAAGCAAGCTCAAGGATGCAAAAATTGATCCCAAGGCAACTGCAAGAGTCGAGGCGATCATTCGTTCAATGACTCCGCGTGAACGACG
>USPP01000114.1 GCA_900556615.1 uncultured Eubacteriales bacterium | reverse complement strand
TTTTTCTCCGTCAACAGCTTTTGATTGTTGATATGTCACTCCCGGAACAACGGAACGCGATGTAATATTTTCAAGTTTGCCCACGCCGTTAGAGGCTGCAAATACCGACAAAACAAATATTGCTGCTGTACCGACAAATACAAATAATTTCCGTAAAATGTGATATTTCATCTTGTTTATCATCCTTCTGATCTATGAAACAGCCTGTTCCTTAAAACAAGAAACAGGCTGTTTGCTATGATGTTAAAGCAACATATTCATAACGGGGTGTTTAAAAAACTAATTTCAAGGTTACAATCTCAAAAGGAGAAAATTCTCTTTCAATCATACCGTTGTGAACTTCTACTTTTCTTTTGTTGTCCTCCAGCATATTGGTTTCCCAAACTTCCGAATAAGAATTATTCAGCCTTAGAACTGCGTTGGAAGAAACGCCTTCTGAATCGTATAGTCGAATAATAATGCCATTTTCCCCCTCTGCGGGCTTTATAGTTTCAATAATAAGATTATCGTTTTCCGGCACAAGCGGAGCGACTTGACCGCCTGACCAACGTCCTTTGATCACAGTAGGCTTTATATTTAGTTCATATCCGGGTCGTACAACGGCCGGAGCACTGAATGAAGAGTTATGCGGTAGAAGGGAATATGTAAATTGGTGTATCCCGACGTCACCGGTCGGATCAGGTCGACATCCGCCTTTATGAAGGCTCAGACGCATATCAGAGCCCAATACAGAGATACCGTATTTACAATCGTTGAGCAATGCCACACCATACCGAGCATCAAACAAGTCGGTATATTTATGATTGCAAACCTCAAAATGTGCTTTCTCCACACTGGTGTTTTCATTGACCGACCGATCTACATATCCAAACTGAATTTCATGCCGTGCAAAATCTGTTTTCATATTAACACAGAATTGCGTTTTAAGCAGATGATGCGGGTCCTTCCAATCTGCAACCGTTTCAAAGTCAATTCTTGGATCATCTGCATAGAATACCGTATCCTGCGTAACGGTGGAATGTTGCCCTACCGCATAAACTGTCCGGTAACGAAACTGTAAAGGTCCGTCTGAAACCAATGTTCTGGATATAACATTACGCTGTGGCTGCATTTTCAGCTTTTGCGTATAATCAATATCCCAATTATCCCATAGATAGGGAACATCCTCGCCGCATAGCAGGGTATTCAGAGGCTGTGAAGAATCCTTGACCAATTGTCGGTGACAGCGTATATCAATCATGGAAGTGATTGCGCCGCATTCGTCTGTTTCGACAATGGCAAACGGTGTCGTCACCTTCCCGTCTGATACTTGAAATGCAGAACTGCAAACCATTGCTTGTTCGGGTACCATATCAACGGTAACAGCAGCCATCGGCGGAATTTTCACGTTTCCGATTACCAGCTTCGATTGCCCGTTAATATCAACATACCTTTGATACGGATAGTGATCCGGCACGAGCCCGTTATCATCAATAACGAGTTGTTTGGTATATTCCCAAGAGAGTGGATTGAAAAAGGTGAAAGATTGATCATTTTGGGTGAAAGAGGTAAATATCTTTTCAGCGAGCGCATCTGCTTGCTCCACGACACTGTAATTCTCTTTGATCGCCAACTCATGTACTTCTTGGAGTGAAGTACCGGGAAGAATATCATGAAAATGATTAAAAAGAATATTTCTCCACGGTGTATCAAGCTTATTCTGATCTCGTTCCGCGCCGACAAGAAGGGACGCCGCCGCGGAAAGCTCCTCTGCCTCGTTGATGCGTGCTTCGGAAATCCGATTCGCCATCTTGATTCTTGACTGTGTGGTATAGCAGCCGGTAAACAGGCAGTTTAGTTCATGCTTCGTCTCCGGGAATACATTATTTTTCGCCGCAATGTCGAAGAACCGGCGGAAGGTTCCGAAGCTTATATCCGGAGTAAGAGGCCAAGATTTATATTCTATAATACGCTCTATATCGCGTCTGGAAGGTCCGCCGCCATGATCGCCTACTCCATATACGCAAAGATAAGTGTCAATCTTCTCTTTCTCACAGAAGGCGGGAACAATCTCGAATTTATTAACCGTTATTTCCCCATTGTACCAAACATATTCTCGATAATTCAGAATCTTTTTTCCTGACGGAGCGACAAAATTATACAGACACGGTCCCTCATAACCGCGGCAGTGATACATATACTGAATTCCCGCATCGGAAAGGATTTCCGGAACGTTTGCATTGTGTCCGAAGGTATCGGGAACAAAGTCTATGCAAAGAGAATCGGGAGAAATGTCAAGAAGCTGTGACAGATATTTTTTAGATTGGAGAATCTGTCTTGTCATCGATTCTCCGTCCGGCATATTTTTATCCGGCTCCACCCACTCGGCGGCGGTCACTTCCCACCTGCCCTCGTGAATCCGTTCTTTTATTTCTTCAAGCATGTCGGGACGGAATTTTTCAATGATCTCATAAGTTGAAGCCTGAGACTGCGCATAAGTAAATTCCGGATATTCTCTCATCAAATCGAGTATGGTACGGAAGGTATCGACCGTCACAGCCGCGGTTTCATTATAGCCCCACATCCAATTCATATCGATATGCGCGTGAGAAACAAACATCTCCTTATAGCTCTTTGCAACCGGAGCCAAATCGGAAAGCATCTCCTCAGCAGCGAGAACCACGCTCTTTGTAATAACGCCGTCACGCTCAACGGAAGCAATAAGATAATCTGCCGCCGCTTCAAGCTCTTTGTCATATTTTCCGTTTTTGTTTTTCGATATTCCGTCAAGATAGGTAAGCTCGGAACAAATACGCTCTGCGTTTTTTCCCTCAGAGCGATGCCGGTTTAAAAATTTCAGTTTTTCAAGATAATTCATATTATAACCATCCTTTCATATCACGATTATCCTTCGTTAAAAAAACAGATCTGATAGAAAACGTTCCGGAGCCCAAAGCAGAGACACACACCCAACGATCATGCTCCGTTATTTCTATTATAGCAATTTCGGAGGAAATAGTCTTGAACTATTTTGTCATAGTTGTGCATTATTAAGCCAAAGAATCACGGAATGAATCGGCTATACAAATTTCCGAGATGATTGATTCCGTGATTCCCTAAGGCAATACCGCACAATGATTGCTGCGCAGATGCGCCGCCAGATTTTTCGTCAGACGATACAAATTGAGGAGGCTCCTCTGCCGAAGACGAAGTATGACAGAATAGAGGCAAGCCTATGTGCAGCAAAGGCGTTAGCCGGTAATTATTGTGCGGTGTTGTCCTCAATTAGGTGAGGAAAAAACGCGTTATCAAAGTCCTGACGTTATCTTTCAAATGTGTTTTTCGAAAAAGAAGTCGTGCCGAGACATCTTGCTCTCAGATCATTCGGAGTGATCCCATATCTTTTTTTAAAGGATCGGCAGAAATAAGAATAGCTGTTAAACCCGGATTCCATACATATCCGGGTAAGAGAAGCAGAGGAACTGCTTATAAGACCGTAAGCATACTGCAGCCTTTTATTGAGCAGATAGCTTTGAAAACTGATTCCGTATCTTCTTTTAAAAATCTTGCTGAAATACGCGGTGGAAAAGCCCGCTACAGCGGCAATTTCTCCTTCGGTAATCTGCATTCTGAAGTGCTTTTCTATATACTGAATCTCCGGATAAACAGACATTTGTTTTTCGGTTTTACCGCATTCACTCCCGTAAGCACGAAAAGCATATATCGCAATTTTTGATACTGCGGACCGAACGATGCTGTCGCGCTCGTTCCGCTTATTCTCACATTCTTCAAAAATCTCGGATAATTCACGGCATATTTTGCCGTAAAACTCCTCGTTTGAGCAATCGATTTGCTTCCCGCACAGGCTTCCGAGAATATTAAGCGTATTTTCATCAGGAAAAAACTCATGAAAATGAACGCTGAGGGCAGATATAGATTCGCCCTTTGATTTATCGACATCGTATGCGTGAAAATCGGAGCTTGATAAAACAGTGAGCGTTCCCTTTGCGCACGCTCTCTTCACGCCGTTCAGTATCTGACTGCACTGTCCGTCGTACACAAAATCAAACTCATAAAAATTATGCCAATGCATCCGAATGCCTGCGTCAGCCTCGGTTCTGACCGCATAATAATCCGCCGATTCCGACTGCGGATCGGGAGTTTCCATGCGAGGCGGAAGCTCCTGCCTGTTCTGATTTACCATGTAATAATCTCCCATCCCTCCGGGCTTAAGACAGCTCCTCCGGCTTCGCGGCTTTCACCTCGATGACGAATATATGACCTATTTCCCGTCATGCGTCATTCTGATAACCGAGACCGTAATTTCCGCCCTGCCGCTTATATTTTCCTTTTCTTCAACAGTTTTCAGTGTTAGAATGTATTTCCCTTCTTCAAGCCAGACCGTTGAGATAATCGTCGGTTTTGTTCCGATTTCAGAAATTAAAACCGTTTCCCCTTCTTTTTCAACGGTTATTATCATGTCATTCTCGGAAGTAGCAGATACCGAAAATAAATATTGTCCCTCTTCAAGCTCTAAGTCCATGCGCTTCAAAAGTCCGCCGTCATAAGTAAAGGAGGAGTTTTGCATCGCGATGATATCCATTGAAGTCATAACGATCGTCGCATATCCTCCGACAGTCAGAACCGCGGAAGAAGCAATTACCGCAACCGTCTTTTTGACATTCGGCTTCTTTCCGAGAAACCACATGCCGGAAAAATAGAGAAATGCCGCCGCTATTCCGAGATAGAAAAGAATATACCCTATTACCTGAGGGACAGAGAGCGATGCAAGAAGCTCTCCTGCATTTTCACCCGCCTCACTCGCCGTATAAGCTGAAATAACCGAAATCGCGTTGTTGAAAAAATGAAGAAGCATCGGTATCAGCAAGGAACCTGTTCTTATGGTAAGAAAAGCAAATAAGCCGCCCATCAGCGCAGTAGGAATAAAAGCATACAAATCCATATGCAGAAGTCCGAACGACACCGCCGCAATTAAAATAATAAGCGCTTCATTCTTCACTGATTTCATAGAGGTGAGCAAAAAGCCGCGGCAAAATATTTCTTCACAAACCGCAGGAATCAGAGCAATCGTGACAACCGCCAGAACAGGGTGCATCGAAACAACCGTTTGATTTATTGAATCTCCCCTCTGAGAAAAATCCGGAATAAACCGGCTGGATATCATATTAAAAGCCCCGCTCAGCATAATCGTTCCGATATACAAGCCTACCGATGAAAAAAACATTTTAACCGGGGGCAGTCTGAAAGGAAACGAATCTCTGACATCAGCCTTGACTATTAAAATAATCGCAAGGGCAGTAGCCGGAATAAGCAACTCGCAAATAACCGAATACCATATTCCGAGATATTTCCCCAGAATCCCGCCAAAAAAGCTGAAAAGGATCAGAATCAAAAATGCAATAATAAGTCCTATCAATCCATGATAAGGTTTAAGCTCTCTCTTTTTATCCATTTGACGACTGCCTTTCTGTTTCCTATAACGGAAAATTTTAGGCAATACCGCACAAGGATTGCTGCACAGATGCGCCGCCGCATTTTTCGTCGGACAACACAAATGGCGAAACAAGAGCCTTTCTCTGCCGACGAAATTTGTGAGATATGACGGAAAAGATGCAAGCATATACGCAGCAAAGGCGATAGCCATGCACCCGACGGTATTGCCTTTATAAAAAGAAAAGCAACAAACAAAACGATATCAAAAAAGATTCCCTCCTGATATGTTTCGTTTGTTGCCTGAATGAACTGTTATCAGCCGAGCTTAGCGGCATTAACCTTTACGCCGGGGCCCATTGTAGAAGCCACAACGCAGCTCTTTATATACTGTCCCTTGGCGGAAGCAGGCTTTGCCTTGATAACGGCACCCATAAGAGTATTGAAGTTTTCAGCGAGCTTCTCCGCTCCGAAAGAAGCCTTCCCG
>USPP01000113.1 GCA_900556615.1 uncultured Eubacteriales bacterium | reverse complement strand
GAGGCGCAGTCTTATTTTTAGTCAGACGATACCAATTGAGGAGACAAAAGCGTAGCTCCTCTACCGACAAAATTTGTGACGCTTGACGGAAAACAGATAGAGCCGGATTTGGGAAGTGAATTTTCAGAGGTCTCTATATAAGGATTCTCACCGCGCCGTGAATACATTCAACCTCAGCGCGGCTGATATCTCCCGCATATTCACCGTCGGTACACCACGGGGGCGCTTCTTCACATTCAATAAGCGCTTTCTTCGTCTGAACCATAATAATATTATTTCCATCATATTTCTGCTGAAGCAGCATGGAAACAACATTTGAAACATTCGCAGCGGAGGTCAGCCCTTTAATAAGTAAAATCTCAAAAAGACCGTCGTTGAGCTTTACCTGTTCAGCAGGCAGGCGAAGCACACCTCCGGCGGAGGTTGAGTTAGTAACCGCCACAAGTGCATAATCTCCCTCTATTACACCACCGTCATAGGTCACCTTTGTATGGTATGCTTTTCCAAGAGCCGGCAGTTCCTTTGCTCCCTCAAGAATATAGGCGAGGTGACCTATCGTATTTTTAACCTTTTGGTCGGCTGAAAAAGATGCCTTTGTGAATATTCCGAAAGAAGTGATATAGGAAAAATGACGGTCACCGTTTAAGGTTCCGATATCCAGATTCATGATCTGTCTTGAATCAATGTCAAGCGTTGCGGCGTCTATTTTCTTAGGAAGTCCCAGCGTAGTCGCAAAATCGTTTGTTGAACCGCAGGGATAATACAGAAGAAGCGGTTTTTTTTCTGTTTTCAGCAATCCGCTGATCACCTCATTGAGCGTTCCGTCACCTCCGCAGCAAACAATAAGATCACAGATCGCGCTATACTTTTCGGCTGCGGCGGTAGCATCGCCTCTCGCCTTCGTAATATAAACAATGACCTCATAATCCTGTTTTCCTACCGACGAAATCAGATCAAAAAGCCCGTTTTTTATCTTCATTTTTCCTGCGACGGGATTGACTATTATTACCGCTTTCTTACACATTTCCGTTGTCCTTTCCTTGAAAAACGATGCTTCTGTAACAACATCAGCTAATTAATGCTTGTCAAACAATTCAAAAACGTTTTCACCGCAGCAGCTTTTGAGCCAATCGGCAATCAATAGACATGAACGGTCAAAACGCCCTTTTAAGGCTATCCCGCACAATCATTGTTGCGCAGTGACTTTTTAGAGGTGCCCTAAATACAATGATTCTTAGATATTAATTATATAGTCATAATATTGATTATAATATTAAAAAATTTTAATAATATTTTAATTTTATTGACAAACTATGGACTTTTTATCTTTAATATAGTAAACTGTCTTATATATTTTTATAACGGAAAATATCCATTAACAGTATTTCGGAGATATATCATGGGAATTTACATACCGGACGGCTATAAGTCGCTCTTAAACACAAGACAAACACAGATTGCAATTAAAAAGGTCAAGGATTTCTTCGAACGGGATCTTGCCATTCAGCTTGATCTCACAAGAGTATCGGCGCCCCTTTTTGTCCGCCGCGATTCCGGACTGAACGATACCCTGAACGGCGTGGAACGCCCTGTCGGCTTTGACATACGCGGAATCGACAGCGAGTGTGAAATCGTTCACTCCCTTGCAAAATGGAAACGCTTTGCTCTGAAAGAATACGGGTTTGCACACGGCGAAGGGCTTTACACCGACATGAACGCTATACGGAGGGATGAAGATACCGATAATATCCACTCGGTATTTGTCGATCAGTGGGATTGGGAACGCATTATTTCAAAAGAAGAAAGAACGCTGCAAACCCTGAAATCCACTGTCAAAAAAATTTATGCAGCTCTCCGACACACCGAAAAATACATTGCCGACGACTATGCCTTTGCTTCCCGTCTCCTCCCTGAGAAAATCACGTTCATAACAACGCAGGAGCTGGAAGACCGGTATCCTTCTCTTACTCCGAAGGAAAGAGAGCTTACAGCGGCAAAGAAATACGGAGCAATTTTCCTTATGCAAATCGGTGGGATGCTGCGTTCCGGAAATCCGCACGACGGACGCGCTCCCGACTATGATGACTGGTCGCTGAACGGAGACATTATCGTCTACTATGAACTGCTCGGAACGGCGCTTGAACTCTCTTCGATGGGAATACGGGTAGATGAAGCATCCCTGCTTTATCAGCTTAAAGAAAAAAACTGTCTCGAAAGAACCTCGCTCCCCTTCCACAGGGCACTTTTGAACAGAGAGCTTCCCTACACAATCGGCGGAGGCATCGGTCAGTCGAGAATCTGTATGTTCTTTCTTCACAAGGCTCACATCGGTGAAGTGCAAGCTTCTGTATGGGATGAAGAAACACGCAGAAAATGCGAAAATGCGGGAATCGTGCTTCTTTGACAGGCGCTTCTCAGCCTGACGAAAGGTTTTTATCATGCGAAAAGCTATTTTATTTGATCTTGACGATACACTGTTTGACTTTCACCGCTCGGAAAGAGAATCGCTTGAACAAACGCTTAAATCCTTGGGAATTATTCCGAGCACCGAGATGATAGAGTATTACAGCAGGGTTAACGATTCTCAATGGAAGCTTCTTGAAAAAGGTAAAATCACCCGGGAGCAAGTGCTTGTCAGAAGATTTGAAATCTTTTTTGAGGGAATTGGAAAAAAAGGAATGGATCCTGTCGAAACCTGGCACAGATATGAGCATAACCTGAGCCGAAGCTGGTATTATATCGACGGAGCGGAAGCGCTCCTTTCGGAGCTTTGCCGTGACTATGAGCTGTATATTGTTTCAAACGGCACTGCCACTGTTCAGGACGGACGAATTGCAAGCTCGGGAATTGCAAAATATTTCAAGGATATCTTTATATCTCAAAAAATAGGCTGCAACAAGCCTGATAAGCGTTTTTTCGATCTGTGCCTTGAAAAAACGAACGGATTGAAGAAAGAAAATGCGCTTCTCATCGGAGACAGTCTCTCCTCTGATATTCAAGGCGGAAAAAATGCCGGCATCGCCACGCTTTGGTACAATCCGCACAACGAAAAAGCCGACGGAAATATTATACCGGATTATGAAGTAACTTCTCTTGATATGATACCGATTGTCGCTGAGATGTTCTTTTCACGAGAATTGTCAAGCAATGACAAGTAAATACCGAAACAGGCTTTTCGAGAGCATAATGACGCCTTCGCCCACAGACGAAAAGCACTGCGAACCCAATCGTAAATGCAATCCTCACCTGCAGGATGCTGCCTCTGAACGGACGGAGTAACGTTCGGAGACGCCGCGCCCCTGTGGAACCGGGAAACCAGCACTTATTGTGCCGAAATAAGACCTATAGCAGGAGCCGATATAAAGGAAAGCACTCTTTTAAATTCTCTGAACAATAAACATTTCACAGAAAAACAATTATGAAGAATATATCTGCGCAGAGCCACAATACAGCAAAGGAAACGCTCTAAACCGCCCGAACTATCATAAACGGTTGCGTCCGTCGGAAAAAACATATCGTTTTATCTTAAGACAATACCGCCGGGTGCACAGCTAACGCCTTTATTGCGCATTTGCTTGCTTCTATTCCGTTATACTTCACAAATTTCGTCGGCAGAGGAGTTACTCTTGCCTCCTCAATTGGTATTGTCTGACGAAAAATCTGGCGGCGCAACTGCAAAACAATCATTGTGCGGTATTGCTTTAAACTTGCAAACAGCAAAAAATGATCGGAGTTTCTCCTTATCGGAGAAACTCCGGTTTTTATGATTCCTTTGTCCAACGGTTACGGTATACGCGACACATCATGTGTGAGGGTTCGATCGCTTCGGTCTCCGACAAGAAATGAAGCGCTTTATCTCGGTTACCAAGACCGTAATATGCCAACGCCATGAGATAGCAGCAATGGGCACGATTTCTGCGGGTATAGTCGTCGTCAAAAATGAGAAAATCAGGTAAGGATACCGCAAAATAATCAATATGAACCTCATCATTCAGATGCTGCTCTCCGTAATCAAGAAGACGGTAGAAGCGTTTGTTTGCCTCTGCTCTGTTACCGAGCGCCAGATAGGCAAGTCCCTGATAAAGAATACGGTCAGCAGGCTGATCGTTATAATACATAACGCTTACCGGCTCCGTCGTACCGAGCGTGGCGAGTGTCAAACAACAGTCTGCCTCCTCGTTTCTTCCCTGTTCCCGCAGGACAGTGCCGAGCGCATAATATAAGTCGTTATCCTTACTTCCCTCCAGCCTGCCTTCTCCAAGATTTTCGGGAAAACAGAGCGCATTGCGAAGGTAGTGTTCCGCTTTTACAAGCTCACCGTTCTTTCGAGACCTTTCCGCCATAGCTTGCAGAGTAAGCATATACTGAGCGGGCACCTTGCCTTCACCGCCCTCCCACGGATGAAAACGGTGTCCCATAATAGCAGCATAAGCTTCCTCATAATGTTCTGAAAGATTCAAAAGCGTAATATATTCAATATAAAGATCGTCCCGTTTATCAATTATCTCCCTGTGAAGATGATATTGCGCCAAGCGCTCCTCAAAGCTCATACCCAGCTTTTTTCGAAGCTGATCCAGTTCGAGAAAAAGACGTGCGTCGGCGGGATCCAAGCAGAAAGCCGTTTCCAAAGCATTCCGAGCCGCCTCCGGCTTACCGAGCTTGTTATAATAGAAAAGCGCCAGATTGCGATGCACCGTCGGAAAAGCTGGATGTGCCTTTTCCGCCATTTTCCAAAGACTCGCCGCCTTTTTATATTGCAGCTTATCATAATAAAGATTTCCGAGATAATAGCTTGCCATACTACCGTCTACGGTATGAATAGCATATTCCAAAACGACAATATCTTCAAGACGGTTGGGAAAACAGTAATCCGGAGGAGCGCTCTCCGCCCGGCGCAAAGCCTCTCCGGAGGAAATTCCCCGCTTACTTTGATAATAGGCTTCATAGTAGGCAAGCATGGGATAATCAGCAGGACAAAGCCGCAGTATTCCAACAGCTTCCTCATAGGCTCCAAACTCGGCATAAGCAATGGCAGTGTTAATATGATTCTCCGTATAACCGCGCATAAGACGAATCAAAGCTTCTCCGCCCTCCTTCGTCTCATTGAGAATACGCTTTTCATTTGCTGAAACAAAATCGAAAGGATCAAGATCAAGATTTTCTTCTGCCGCACATTGCGCTTCCGATGGTTTTCCGAGCTTACGAAGAAGATAAGCTCTCAGTCCCCTTGCCTTAACATTGCGGGTATTTCTTGTCAATGCCCTCTCAACGTGTTCGTATGCTTTTTCAAAGTGTCCGCTTCTTGTGTCGAGAACAGCAAGATAATAAAAACCTGTTTCTTGCTGTTCGGCGCTCCATGTCGCCTTATAAAAGCGGTCATACGCTTCTGTTTCCTTTCCCTGATACAAAAGAGTCAAGCCGAGATGATAAAAGACTTCTCCGCTGTAGGGATTTGGATTACGCCCTGTCAGACGAGCGAGTGCTTTTCTAAAACACATCTCCGCCTCCGCAAAAAGACCGCGGCGAAGCAAAAGCATACCGTAAGCATCGTTGATACGGGTATCGTAAGGATCCCGCTTTAGTCCCTCAAGATAATAGGGATCCGGAAGAAAAGTAGCGTGGCGGTACTGTTCAATATGAAGCGCCGTCAGATAAAGCTCCTCGTTTGTTTGAATCTCGCAGGGCTGTTTTGCCGCTTTGGCAGGCTTCGGCATTTTGGGAATAACCTCGGGTTCGGGACGGTAAGAAACCAGTACGCGATCGCCGCTCCTTACAGTCAGCAAAAAGCATGTTTTATCTGCCGAATCGGAAAGCTTGACTGATTGACGGTATACTTGCGTAGGAGAAAGCGAAGCGGTATCAGCAAATATAACTCTCCCGTTCCGAGTCAATTCAACAAGTACCTCCTCAACAGAGG
>USPP01000112.1 GCA_900556615.1 uncultured Eubacteriales bacterium | reverse complement strand
ATGGTTCGTCGAAAAATTTTTCGGAGGAGATGATACAGGATTATGACCTATCTAATCGTCTTTGTGTGCGGTATGCTCACCGCTCTTCCGCTGATATTCGATTTTCTCGCTTTTCTTCCATGGATATCGCTGATTCCGCTTTTTCTGATTGTCGAAAAGAAAAAATCTGCGTACCGGCACGGACTTGTTTTTTCACTCGGCTATTACGGAGTCGTTTATTATTGGTTCACTTATTTATACCCTCTTGACTTCGCCGGCTTCTCAAATACGGCAAGTATTCTGCTGATCATAACAGCATGGCTGGGACTTTCCTTTCTTCAGGGAATCGGTACGGCTTTTGTTCCCTTTTTCTACCGAAAGCTCCGTATCGCCGGAAATTATGTGTTTGCTCCCTTTACCGCAGCCGCGCTCTGGTGCGTAATGGAATGGTTTCAGACGCAGTTTTGGTTCGGCGTACCGTGGGCAAGGCTTGCGGTAACTCAGTATAAGATACTTCCCGTGATCCAGAGCGCTTCCCTTTTCGGTTCGCTGTTTGTAGGTTTTCTCATTGTTCTTGTCAACGGATTTCTTACAGTCGCAGTGCAAAAATTCCGCTGTAACCGTAAAGTCCATCTTTCCGCCTATATAGCCGCCTTGCTCATGATCTTCAATTTCGCTTTCGGCCTTATCCGTCTCTCAGTCGAAAGGGATGTCCCCTCCGACAAAACGATAACCGCGGCATGTATTCAGGGAAATATCGCTTCGGGAGACAAATGGCTGACGATTCGCTTGAAACATCCCTTGCCATTTACAGCGAGCTTACCGAAAAAGCGGTTTCCGAGACGGGAGCAAAGCTTGTAGTATGGCCGGAAACGGTTATTACTACATCTCTGAACCTCAATACAACCGTTCGTTCCGAAATTTCAGAGCTTGCGGTCCGTAATTCAGCCTATATTGCAGTCGGCGCCTTCTATACCGAGCGAGACGCAGATCATAATGAAAACACCTATAATGCTATCTATCTTTTTCATCCGGACGGTACGGTAAACAACAGTGTATACTGCAAACGCCACCTTGTCCCCTTTGGTGAATATCTCCCTATGCCGGGACTGATAAAAACAGTGCTTCCTTTTCTTGCCGATATGAATATGTTCGACGATGATCTGAAGGCAGGAACTGATTCCGCCATTTTTGATACCGAGCTCGGAAGCATCGGCGCTCTTGTATGCTTTGATTCGATATATGAGACCTTGACCTTATCCTCTGTCCGCGACGGAGCGGAGCTTATGATACTGTCCACAAACGATTCCTGGTACCTTGACTCAGCAGCCGTTTATCAGCATAACGGTCATGCGGTTCTCAGGGCGGTAGAGAGCGGTAAATGCTTTGTCAGGGCGGCAAACACCGGTATTTCTTCGGTCATTTCGGATAAGGGAAAGGTTAAAACCTATCTTGAACCGCTTGTTTCCGGATATGTTGCCGATGAAATCACCTTCCATACCAACCGTACCCTGTATTCCTATGTTGGAAATCTAATCGTATGGCTCAGTTTCGCTTACCTTGCGTCGATTGCTGTTTTCAAAATCATAAGATCACGAAAAAAGGCGATTGCAAGCGAAAAATCCCATGAACAATAAAAATGGCCTGATTGCAGATGCCGTCATATTTCAAAATATAAAATTCACGCCTCAAAGTACTTGCTTACTCTCGGCTTGCATTATATATGCATACCTCTTCACACAGTCGATTTTGATTTGGTTTCCGGATGATCGGTTTGATATTGATTTTTCCTAATATGCTCCGTCATGCCTTTATTGACCTGTCGTAAGAGATTTCAGGGAAAAAGTCTTATTTGATGAAAATATACCATAAAAGAATAGATATGAGGGCTTCCGAAGTCAACAAAAGCTTCGGAAGCCCTGTTTTTTATGTCTTTAAAAATTAAACCGTGCGCACTTTTATGTGTTTATGTACGCGGAAAGACTCATATATTACTTCCGCCGTATTTGTCAAGGACATTCGCTGTATTCATCCCCAAAAAACGAGCACTGTTTCCGTATAATGAAGAGCAGTGCATCGCAAAGGACGCACTGCTCCGACAATGATTCGCTTATTTAGAAAAGCTGACCGGGAAGAACCAATTTTTCTTTCTGCGGAAATGTCCTGTCAAATTCCTGCACTGCGGCTTCATCTACAAAATACCCTTGCGGCGCAGTATATTCGCCTGTTATGCCGTTGAGATAACCGGTAATTAATTCCTTGCATAAAAAGAAGGAGGCATCTTCTCCTTCCGGCAAACCATGATAACGAATACCATACTCACCGGCATAAGTAAACCCACTCTTTCCGTAAAAATCGATGTTACCTTCAATGCATACTGCTCCGCAACCGAGTTCTGCCGCTTTTTCCAGAGAATAGTCCAACAGAATTTTACCGTACCCATTTCTCTTAAATTCGTTACAGATGCAGATCGGTCCCATCGTCATAATAGGCACATCCCTGCCGTCATCAGCTTTGATGGCTGCCCTCATGAAGATATTCTGTCCTATCAATTTCCCATTCTTTTCCATAACAAAATCAAGGTCTGCAACAAACGCGGTGTCATTTCTCAGTTGATTTAAAACATAATGCTCCAAGCACCCGGGGCGATATACATTCCAGAATGCTTCTCTTACAAGATTTTCAACTTCACGGTGTTCGTCTTTTCTTTCTAAACGGATGATGTAGTCATTTTTATTCATTGATTTTTCCTCCTAATGATTGTTAATCGCAATACCAGGAGGTTTGTATGAGACTGTATTTACGCAAACCTCCCGGTTAACCCACAATCTCCAAGGTGTTGTTTTTCTTCAAACAGCAATCTCCTAAAAATAATATTTTGCTGAATAGCTTCGGCTTTTTTATTATACCGCGAAGATATGAATTTTTCTACCTTAAATCTGAATACAGTTCACATAGAACCTTGTAAAAATATAGGGTGTCTCTAAAAATGCAATATTCATAGACGTCAAAAATATTTTTTCGTCAGTCAAAACCAAAATTCCGCAGACAGCGTATCCATCTGTCAAGGATTTTATGATGAATGACGGAAAACAGATCGAGCCGGATTTGGGCAGTGAATTTATAAAGGTGACCTATATAATATTCCCCCCTTTATAAATGGAAATATAGCAAAAATAAAGGACACCCGTTTCGATACGCATTGTATCAAAATTGGTGTCCGGTTATGGTTGCGGGGGTGGGACTTGAACCTCACGACCTCCGGGTTATGAGCCCGACGAGCTACCAACTGCTCTACCCCGCGATATAAAATTGTATGTACGCCGACCGGCATAAACAGAGTGGTGCCGGAAATCGGGCTCGAACCGGTACGATACTCGCGTATCACGGGATTTTAAGTCCCGGGCGTCTGCCTGTTCCGCCACTCCGGCATCTCCTTGCAACATGAGATATTATATCACAAGTAAATGATTTTGTCAATAGTTTTGCGTTATATTTTCAAAACTTTTCTATAATCGCTTTTGTCCTTTCATGATACGTTGCCTTTAGAATACAGCAATCTCCGAAATTTTTAATGGTGCTTCCATTATACCTTGTTTTTTCACATCCTTGCTCGTTTTATCTTATTAAAAACCGATTTTTACCATATCCATAAAAAATAAACTTGTGTTTTATACTAAAAAATGATATAATAGCATTTATAATCTATACTCACTTAGAAAGGTAACCTTTGCAAAAGCACTGGTGCAAATCAATCAAATGAACGAAAAAGAAATCTCGGAATTAAAAAAACGATTTCGTGTCGATAAAAGCAATATAACCAGAATACGCGGCTGTTATGTAAACGAAAAAAAAGAAATCATCTCCTGTTTTGATCAATCGATAACAATGATGTCGGCAGAAGAAACGGAAGAAATATTTGCCATACTCAAAAAAACTCTTTCAGGAACTTTGGGCAAAAATCTACTTGATATTCCTTTTACCAATAATCAAGTGCTCGGCAGCGATGAGCATCAACTTCTTACCACCCTCAAAAACTCCTCATTATCTGACGATAAAGCAGTAAACGACATAATCAGCATCATCAAGGAATCGTTAGTCTTTGACGGAAATTATATGATTCTCCTTACTGCCGATACCTACGATGTTCCCTCCTATTCTTCGGACGGCACAAAAAAAGATGAATCAACCTCCGTGTATTCCTATATTCTCTGCAGCATCTGTCCTGTAAAAATGACAAAACCGGCGCTCAGCTATTACGTCCCGGAAAACAGATTCAAAAATGTGACGCCGGATTGGATCATCTCTTCACCGGAGCTGGGATTTCTATTTCCTGCCTTCGACGGCAGAACAGCAAATATATACAACACCCTTTATTACTCTAAAAATATTTCCGATAATCACGGCGAGGTTATAGAAGCACTTTTCAAATCAGAGCCGCCTATGTCTGCGGCAGAGCAAAAGCAAAGCTTCCAAACTCTTTTACACGATACGGTATCCGATGCTTGCAGCTATGAGGTTGTAAAATCCGTACATGAGAAGCTCAATGAAATGATTGAAGAACATAAGGCGTTAAAAGATCCCGATCCCCTTGTCATATCTAAAAACACCGTAGAAGACGTTCTTCAAAGCTGCGGAATCGACGAAAGTCGCATAAACGATTTCGGAGAAAAATTCGACGCCGCTTTCGGAAGCAAGGCAGAAATAACGCCCTTCAATATTATTGATACCAAGCAATTTGAAGTCAAAATTCCCGATATAAGTATCAAGCTCTCTCCCGCCGCTGCCGAGCGAATGGAAACAAAAGTAATTGACGGACAGAAATATATTCTTATCCGAGCGGACGGAACGGTTGAAGTAAACGGTGTAGAAATCAGTATCTCATAAGAGTAAAACCGTTTTCAGCACAAGAAGAAAGGAAAGCCTCATCAGCTTAAAATCGGAATTACAATGAATATCAACGATTACATAAAACTTATCCCCGAAGAAAAACCACTCGATCATATCGTTACTGACGGAGGCATGTGCGGCATTTTCCGAAAAATATGCTGTATAGGTGACAGCCTTTCCTCAGGAGAATTTGAATCACTCGATGAAAACGGAAACAAGGGATATCATGACATGTTCGAGTACTCGTGGGGGCAATATATTGCGAGAGATATCGGAGCCGAAGTGTTAAACTTTTCAAAAGGAGGCATGACCGCCTCGGCATATTGGAACGGATTTGCCGATCAGAATGATTTTTGGAGCACAGAAAAGCTTTGTCAGGCATATATAATTGCGCTCGGTGTAAACGATCTTTTGGGGCTCAGGCAGGAAATCGGCTCTGTTTCCGATATAAATATAAATGACTGCACCAAAAATTCCGAAACGTTTGCAGGATATTACGCAAGAATTATTCAAAAAATAAAGTGTATGCGTCCCGACGCTTTCTTTTTTCTTATGTCAATGCCGAGAGAAAATGATATAAACGACAAGACGAGAGAAAAACATTCCTCTTTGCTTCACAGTCTAACCGATGTTTTTGATCATTCCTATGTAATTGATCTGTTTCAATACGCACCGATATATGACGAGGCATTCAAAAAACGCTTCTATATGGGCGGACATATGAATCCCGCCGGATATCTTTTAACGGCAAGAATAGTGGAAAGCTATATGGATTACATCATACGCCATAATCCGCAGGATTTCTGCCAAGTGGGATTTATCGGCACTCCCTATTACAATAGGAACCTCTAATAATTCGGTGTACATAGACGGCAAAGAGATTTTTTCGTCAGTCTAAACAAAAATTCCGCAGATTAACCATCTGTCAAGAATTTTTGTGACAAATGACGAAAAACAGATCGAGCCGGTTTTGGGCAGTGAATTTTTAGAGGCGCCCAATATTGGATATAAAAAAACAGCGTTTGATTTAAGGCAATACCGCCGGGTGCACAGCTAACGCCTTTATTGCGCATTTGCT
>USPP01000111.1 GCA_900556615.1 uncultured Eubacteriales bacterium | reverse complement strand
GCCCGCAAGGGCGATTCGTAATTTCATATATATTCCTCACCTTCTGATTAGCTGCGACTAACCGCCGCTTAAAAAATATAGGGATACCCTTCCCCAGAATCGTATGATTTTAGAGGTGCCCTTTATTCTATTTCTATCATTTCCAAGTCTGCTTTACGAATCGAAAGTTCATAACCACGGACGGTAACCTCAATCGGATCACCGAGAGGCGCAACCTTACGGATGTATACCTCTACTCCTTTTGTTAACCCCATGTCCATAATGCGGCGTTTAACCGCTCCCTCTCCATGAAGCTTTACAACTTTAACCGTGTCTCCGACTTTTGCCTGTTTCAGCGTTTTCATGCCTATCTCCTCCTGATGAACATTCTTATAAATATAATTGCCCAGAAAATCAGATCATAATTTTCTGTGCCATTTCCTTACTGATTGCAATGCGGGATTCCTTAACATTTACAATGACGCTGCCTCCGATCCTGTTGATAACCGTAACAGTTCCTCCCACCACAAAACCAAGATTTTCAAGATGCGCCTTGACCTCTTGTTTTCCGCCGACTTTTTTGATTATATTTTCTTCTCCTACCTCTGCAAGTGTGAGCGGCATCATATTATATTCCTTCTCTAAGTCCGTATTTGCAATTAGCATACACTAACCGCATACTGTAAACAAAGGTTAGCTCAAGCTAACTACATATTAGTATATCTCATCTGTCACCTTTTGTCAATAGTTTTTTTCACAATTTTTATCATAGGATTTATTTTTGGAAAACAAGTCTATCAGTTATGGTATGCCTACTTTCATATTGTATATTTCGCACAGATTTACAATGATTACACTTGGCGCCGTAAAGGTTGAAAGCTCAGTCGCTCAACTATATCAGAGAACACTTACATCCGCTACTCCTTTCTGCAAATAATCTTACTCAGTTATAAATATTCTCACTGCGTTTTTTTCTGTTGCTGCCAATTTTTTGCGTTCGCATCAGAAATTACCGTGAAATCTATTTTCGCTACCCGCTGATACAGCAAATGTTCAAGGGAATTTAAGGAATCATTGAATAAAACGTCAACGGATTTTTCGGCAGATTGATTGTCCTGCATCGTTAAAAAACTTGAAATAGGAAGACAATACCGCCGGGTTCTGACGGTACAGATGCGCAGTCGTATTTTCGTTAGACGATACCAATTGAAGAAACAAGAGTGACTCCCATGTCGACGAAATTGGTAAAGTATGACGGAAAAGGAACAAGCAGATAGGCTGTCAAGACACAAGCCGCGAACCGGCTGTGGTTGTCTTAACCATATTCCTGTGTTTTTGCCTTACCGTTCAATCAATCATTTCGGAAATTTGGATAGCCGATTGATTTAGCAATTCCTTAACTTTACGTTGCAATTCAAAGACAGCGCTGTTCAATCATGTTTCTCGATTCTTATGATAAGCTCTTATCAGTTTTCCTCTTATAAGAGAGTATATTGCTGCGCTCAATAGAATATAAATTTATCCATTTTTTAAGGCAATACCGCACATTATTGACCGGTCGGAATGAATATCTATTCTTATCCTTTTGTAAATCATAACCATCTGTTGAGATAGGTGGTTATGATTTACATTAATTTTATACTGTTCCGGAAATTATAATTGTGCTGATACCAGGTGTGACGGTAACCTCACCAGTTGTTGGATTTTGCGAAAAAGTAGCTGCCGGTACGGTAATTTTACCTGCAACAGTTTCAAAAAGACCTGTTGAGGCATTATAGGTGTAGTCTGTATTTGCAGTAAGGGCCGTGCCATTAAGCGCCGCTGTAATATTTGACAATACTGGGTTAAAAGTATCGCTGAAAACGACCGAGTCAGCAGCAGTTGCCGCTGTATTTCCGTAGTTCTGAATTGTGAAAGTGTATGTCAACGTTCCATTGTCGGACACGGGAATAGGGCTTATTGATTTCGTAATATTAAGATCGGGACCGCTTGCGGCAGTTATGGTTTCCGTTGCGGTGGTTGCCGAAATCACGCCGCCACCTGAAACTGTAACTGTATTTACAATTTCACCGTTAGTATCAAGCGGTGCATAAATATTGACTTCCGCTTCGTAAACCAAAACTGCATTACTATTGGCAGGGATCGTAATACCGCTAAAAACAAGCGGCGGACCCGGATTAACGGTTGGGGCTGCCTGCAATACGCCGTTTATATAAAGTGCAGCAGTACCATTAACATAAGTTAACGGCGTTACACTTGTTGCACCGAGAGTATATGCGCCAAGATCATCGCTTAAAGTAATACCGCTTAAAGGCGAAGCCGACGAATTAACCAAACTTATAATATAAGTCACCTTATCGCCAGCGCGGTAAGTACCGTTGAGAGCTTTTTTGGCAATGGTTAATGCTTCGGTAATTTCGCCCACAGCAATATTGGAATTTCGTGTAATTCCATTGTAATTTAACTGCGCTTGATTAATAAATTGTGCCATATTTTCCTCCTGAAATTTTGTATAGTCTTAGGACTAACGAATTTCAATTCATTAGTCCTCATTAAATATTATTCAAAATAAGGAAGATCGTGAAAGATTATTCTTAAAGTCTCTCTAGCAGAATCAGCATCAAAAGATAAATGAATCCCTTTTCGTCTCGGAAACTGTTTGATTAGACGAATCTCTTACAATTTGTTTTGGCCAACCCCCAAAAAAGTAAAAACTCCCGTCAACGCCTTCTCTTACATTTTCGGAGTTCTGTCCGCCCTTATCTGGGCGGCGGTATGAGTCTGATTATGACAGACATCAGCGAAACCATCGGTATGACCGATCCGATGTTTCCCGGTCTTGTGATCGGTATTATAGGTATGATCATGGCAATTATCAACTCCCCCCTCTATCGGAGTATGCTGAACGTGCGCTGTAAAAAATATGCAGATAAAATTATCACCCTCAGCGAAAAAATTATGAGAGGTTAAAGAAGAAGAAAATGTGTGTTAAAAAGTTCTCTAAAGATGCATTCACAGATATGAAGGCTGATGTCAAGGCACAACATGAAGTGAATAAGGCTAATTTTGCTGCCGTAAAGCTAAGTCCAAAGCCAATTGGGAAGAAGTAAAGGTGACGAATAAGCCGAAAACCCGTAAAGCTATAACGCAAACAGAACGTGATACACAGGTTGCTGAGGCAAATGAGCGTAAAACAGCGGCAGTAAATTAATTGATGAAATAGACAATAGAATGAAAAAAACAATTTCAATAATGGATGTCGAAGCACAAACCAACATACTCAATTGTACGGAAGTTCAAATTCCTGAAATGTGTAGAAATAGCGTGTTTTTATATCTTCATTTTTGCATCTCGATTTTTTGCTCTTAAAATATAAAAAAGCCTTGAAAATCAAGGCTTTTTTCTTGGTGATATCTTTTTATTATGTGACCAAAAAAATATCGTAAAAAACTCCGTTTAATTGTTTTCAATGGGGATAAAGGGCGTTTTTCCATTCCAACAGTATGGAGAGATGACCGTTCCGAAAATGTCATTCTCTCTCCAATCGTTAGAAAAATAAAAGAATCCGTCGCCAAGAGATGCCATACCAGTTGTTCCAAGTTGGAAATTCCAACCGTAAATACGGTTCTTTTCGTCATAGTTTCCAAGCTTTTTCAGCGAAAGCACCTTTCCTTGCTCGTTCATTCCTTTGAGCATTTCTAACCTCGGCTTTTCGTTAAGATCAATCATAAACAACGAATAGTTTTCAAATTCTGGCTTTTTGCCCTTGTAAACAGCCGCAAAAATACCATTTGTATATGAATCGTATTCGATATTTTGTATTCCGTATGTCGTATTACCTGTGTAAACGAAGTACTTTTCATCGTATCCTGCCGGCCCGAAGGTATGCAAATCGTCCTGACATAAGGATGTTGCATACCTATCCCAGCCTTCTGTATCGTATTTCAAAATTACCTGATAGTCGTTGTCGCATCTTTCGTTGTCGGAATAAATGCCGTACGCAACATATAAAAAATTCTTGTTGCTTTGCCGTTCGACATCAGGGGCAAAGGTAACACCATCAATTCCGCTACAACCGTATCGATGATTTTCTTGCATATAGTCGGTAACGACATCCTTTAGATAAATCGCCTTCATAATACCGTCGTTTTCGGCGTTCATAGCAATTCGGTCTATTTTATCAACGTCGAAATACACGATATAAAAGCTGTCCGAAAAAGCGACCTGACTGTTTTGAGCCTTTAGGATGTGTCTTCCAATGATATCGTTTTTGTATTCCAGCGAACCGTAGACACGCCTTGTATTTTCGTCGAACGCGATGCATCCCAAATGTCCGACAATTCCGTCAACCGTACCAACAACGTTGCCCTTCATATCTATTTTCATCAAAACGGTGGTAAACGAGCAATACATAAATCCGCCTGCTTTATCGAAGGCAATTCCTTGAATATGACCGCTTTTTGAAGCTTGAACTCTTATGGTCGGATAATTCATGATACATTTCCTCCAATTTTTCTATTTCAATTATAACACACAGCAAACTGTATGTCAAGAAAGTTGGAGGGATCGTAGCCACTCACGCCGAAGGAGTTCAATTATTCATTAGCGAAGCAACTTCATATTTGCCGAAGGTAAATGTTTTATTATTCATTCAAAAAACATTTGAATGAATAATAAAACATGAATAATACAAACGGGTGAAAAGGTGTCTAATCGAGGTAAAAACTAAAAAAAGGTGTCCAACTCATATTTCGTGAGTTTTAGTATGATCTTGAACCCATATAAGCACTATTTTCCACTTTTGCTCTTGCATTGTTTAATTTTGTTTCCCCAAACATCCGCATTGTTAATGTAAATATCATAAAGCTGTTCATAAGAATGAAGCCTGCGAAGTCTTCCGCTACCGTGACGAGAAGGAATTGGGGGCTGAACAATACCCACGAATATTCCAAGTATGACAACGGTAAACCAATTTGGGATGTGGAACAAAATAAGAAAAGCAACAAAGAATAACGGATAGTAGCAAGCAAGCACGATATTGGATAGCCATTTTCTCGGCAGTATCTTGCTCCAAAAACGATATTCTACCACGAAAGTGTCAAATATGGGAGTGCGAATCATTCCCAATAAAAGCCAAATCGCCATGAAAACGATTATTTGAGCCGTGGAAGCCCCGGGAGCATTTATAAGTAATGCTACATATATAGGGCACAGAATAATGATTGCCGCTACAGCCAATATCGGGGGTAATAAAGAGGTAGTACCCTGTATACGGATATCAATATCTTTTCTGAATTTCTTTATGCGCGACAATAAAGATATCGGGAATTTTTCAAGAACGAGGTGTTTTGTGCCTTGCGCATAATATGCTACCAAGCGAAAAGTCTTGGCGGGATCGCTTTTGTATCTCGGCTTTGCGTCAATGGCATATTCGATTTTTTCTATGGCATCCCATTTAAGCATTCCTTTAGGGTGATGAATACCTTCTTCATTAAGTACACAAATAATTCTTCCAAAAAAATGCTTGTTCAGCACTCGAAGTATCAGGAAAGGCAAAGAAAAAACAGCGCATACCAAAATCGATGTACCAAAGGTAGAGGATAATTCGTATTGCCCGTGATTTCCTATGGTAAGCGAAAACAATGTAATGGCATAAGGAACACCGAGCATTATAGAAAACAAAAATATAAGCGGAGCGTTAAAATACTGTCTGCGTATCTTTTTTCCGTCTATTCCTCGCAAATCATTTTTCTTCACGAAGCCACCGCCTTTCTTGCTTTATCATACCACAAATCCGCGAGAAATGCAAGGGACTCGGGCAAACTCGCATCCCAATCACGCCGAAGGCGTGTATATCATCCGCAACTTGTTGCGGTATATCATCAATGCGAAGCATTGTATATCATCAAGCCGCAGGCGAGTATATAAATACACGCCGGCGCGTGATGAGATACAAGGGCGGCGAGCCGCCCTTGATGATATAT
>USPP01000110.1 GCA_900556615.1 uncultured Eubacteriales bacterium | reverse complement strand
CGGCACAGGTTCCTTTTTCTGCCGTCTCCTTGGCGAGAGAACCGAATTGTCTGGAAACCGAAGCAAGACACTTGGCATAATCAAATCTGTCGTCATGCTTTTCGGTGATAAAGGCATGAAGACGCTGCTCGGCATATTCCTTTATACGCGGAAAAGAGTCCAGAGACTCATTTACCATTATTTCTTTAGGCTGATAAATTCCGAGTTCGTTCAGAAGCCTGTCAACCATATCGTTTCCCTCAAGGGAAGTTGCCGACATCTCTCCCGTTGAAACATCTACAAAAGCAATACCCGATGCACCGCTGTCGAAGCATACCGCACACAGATAGTTATTCTGTGATTCCACGAGCTGCGTATTGTCAATAACCGTACCGGGAGTAACAACCCTGACGATATCACGCTTTACGAGTCCCTTTGCTTTTGCGGGATCCTCCATCTGTTCGCAGACAACAACCTTATATCCTTTGGCAACAAGACGCCCGATATAGGTATCGGCGCTGTGAAAAGGTACCCCGCACATCGGGGCGCGTTCCTCTTCTCCGCAGCTTCGCCCGGTAAGAGTAAGCTCCAACTCCTTGGATACAACTTTAGCGTCATCGTAAAACATTTCGTAGAAATCTCCGAGACGGTAAAAGAGGATGGAATCCTTGTATTTATTTTTTATTTCAAGATACTGCTGCATCATTGGAGTAACTGCCATTTTGTTTCTCCTTGTCACATAAAAATTCAGGCGATTGTAAAACAATCGATTACGCTGCGGAGGTTTACGCACGCATATCACCGCAGTCCGAAATCACGGATTTTGTACTGCTTCCCTCGGCGCGCAACCTTACTTTGCCCGTCTTAACGGTGTTTTTTCATCGGAGAAACCGCTGAAAAAACGAATTGGAATTAAATTTGCTGAATTTTACAAACGGTTAACTAAAATTTGTAATGGATTTTATCCTTTTATCCTTGATATATATAAGTCCGAATTTCGAAGGCTTAAACTTTTCATCATAGGATACCGCCTTATTGCTATACAGCAGCATTCGCTTTCGTGCCGCCTTAGAGTTAAGAGAATATCTTAACATCTGCCTATCCATCTTTATACCAAGCTCCCATATGCTTGCACATAAAACACAGATATTTTCATTATCCGAAAAAGAGATGTCAATTTTATCGCCCAAAGAATAAATTGTATCAATAATAGGCGCCAAATTTTCATTCAAAGAAATTTTATCAGTCATATCTCTCTCAAAAAAACAGGTTTGAAAGCGCTGTTATAAAACATCATATATTTTCTGAGACATTTCAAGCAAAGCATCTTCTTGATTTTCGAAGTCGGAAACGTCTTTTTTGATCATCTGAAATACGGAATCAAGAAGAGACAGCAGCTTAAAACAAATTTGCTCTGAAGAAATCCCCGAGGTTAAAATCAATTCAGAAAAATCAGAATAAAAAACTGCTTCCCAAGTTAGCGATCCTTCTATAAGAATCATCTCATAGTATTTTGAGCATTTGTCCCAATTATTATCTTTTTTTGCTCTGCGGGCAAGCTCATATAAATTTGAGATTTTTTGCGAATTATCCACTCTGACTTTCATCATATTGCTTATTTCATCGGAGGAATATTTTAATCCGCAGTATTGACAGACAAACAGTCCATCCTGCTTTACAAAATCAGAACTTCCGCAGCCATCACATTGAATTTTCTTCATCTCTGTGCCCTCCGTTGAAATCAAATATAATCAAGTAGATATTTCATTACATAAAATCCCGGTAAGCGCATATGTATCCGCCGAGGTAATCAGAACATCGGCAAAGCATCCCGTCATCCTCTCGTCTCCCGCAAAATGCACAAGACGGTTTTTTTCGTTTCTTCCCGTAAGCATATCGGGGTTATTTTTACTTTTTCCTTCCACAAGCACCCTTTCGGTTTTTCCGATATATTCAAGGTTTTTCTCAAGAGAAATATGGTTTTGAACGTCAAGAAGCCTTTTAAAGCGCTCTGCTTTGATTTCTTCCGGTACCTGCGTCATTTCGGCGGCAGGGGTACCTTTTCTCACTGAGTAGATAAAAGAAAAAAATGCGTCATATCTTACCTTTTCCAACATTTCAAGCGTTTCGGAAAACTCTTTTTCTGTTTCTGTAGGAAAACCGACAATTATATCGGTAGAAAGCGCAATATCCGGTATTTTTTTCCGCATATAGTCAATAAGAGAGAGATATGCCGAGGAATCGTATTTTCTGTTCATCACGCGAAGGATTCTGTCGGAACCGGACTGAAGAGGAAGATGAAATTGCTTCACAATTTTAGGATGGCAATCGTCTCCCGAATTGGAAGCAATCACATCTATCAGTCTGCGAGAAGCATCCTTGGGATGGCTTGTCATAAATCGAATCCAGTATTCTCCTTTTATTTTGCAAATATCCTCGAGCAGTTCGGCAAATCCGTAATTTTCGTATAAACCTCGACCATAGGAGTTAACATTCTGTCCGAGCAGGGTTATCTCTCGGCATCCATCGGCAACAAGTCCTTTTATTTCATCGAGAATTACTTCCCTTTTTCTGCTTCTCTCTCTGCCTCTGACGTATGGTACAACACAGTATGTACAAAAGTTATTACAGCCGTACATAATGCTTACCCATGCTTTAAAGCTGCTTTCACGTCTGACCGGAAGCCCTTCCGTTATTTCCGGTGTTTCATCAGTATCCGGATAAAAAGCTCTTTTTCCTGTCTTTAACGTCTTTGCCAAATATTCCGGGAGCTTTTCCGGCGTTCCGGTGCCGAAAAGAAAATCGACGTAGGGATACCTGTTTTTAATATCATTGAGACGGTGCTCCTGTGCAACCATGCAGCCGCATACGCAAACGATAAGATTAGGATTAGAAGCCTTTATATGCTTAATTTCTCCCGTAAGCGACAATGCTTTCAGCTCCGCGTGTTCCCTTACCGCACAGGTATTAAATATAATGAGTTCGGCAGACTCCGGTTTGTCTGTATACTCATATCCAAGTGCAGCCGCTATACCGGCAAGCTTCTCGCTGTCGGCCTCATTTTGCTGGCAACCAAAGGTTCGTATATAAACTCCCGGTTTGCGACCGAAGGCAAAAAGAAAAGAACGGCTATGTTCAAGAACATATTCACTGTCGGGATTCTGAAAAATATTTTCCGCCATATTGACCTTTCCGAAACATCGTCATACGGCGATTCACCCTATTTCGGTTTGTTTCGATAAATAATTACATTATTAATATATTATACCTCAAATTTCGTTTTATGTCAATCTAAGTCATATTAAAAATACGGTTAACTTTAATAAAAAAACGCCGGTATAACTGCCGGCATAAAATACAGCAAGAGGCTGACGCATTTCAATGCATCAGCCCCTTATTTTATTCGCTTCGAAGAGCAACAACCGGATCTTTTCGGGAAGCAGATTTTGACGGTATTACTCCCGCAATGATGGTAAGAAGCATACTGAGCAGGATAAGAATGACTGCCCCGGCAATCGGTAAGCTTGCATTTAGATAGGCAATGCCGGTAAAGTAATGAAGTATCAGATTAATAGGTATTATAAGCAGAAGAGTGATTCCTATTCCGATTATTCCCGATAACAATCCGATGATAAAGGTTTCGGCATTAAACACATGGGCTATATCGGATTTTGATGCTCCGACCGCGCGTAAGATTCCGATTTCTTTGGTCCTTTCGAGAACGGAAATATTCGTTATAACTCCTATCATTATCGATGAAACAACAAGAGAAATTCCGACAAATGCAATTAATACATACGAAACCGCATTTATAACGGTTGATACCGAGGACATAAGAAGCTTGATATAATCGGTCATTTTTATTTGATTTTCTTCCTCTACACCGCTGTTATATTCCTCAATAAGATCGCTTATTTTATTCTTATCATTAAAGGTAGAAGCATAAATGACAATACTGGACGGGCTGTCTATATCAACGTATCCGAGCTTTGAAATATTTTCTTCATAAGTCGCTTCGGAAACCGAACTGGGAATATACAGAGAGTAGAAGGCTTCATAATCCTCGTCGGAAAATTCCGCTGCGTCAAAAAGAGCGGCAATCTGTGACTCTGTCATTCCGGAAAGCTGTTGTTTCATTCCTTCTGCGTACTGTTCTTTTATCATGACGGCTGCCTGCTCCGTAAACAGTGCCGAAAGATCACCGTCTGTCATCTTTTCAAAATAAGCTCGAATAGATTCAAGATCCGTTGTTCCCATTTTCTGAGCATAGGCATTTACGAGAGTTTCAACCATAGTTTCTCTTGTCATATTCATCATATACTGGTCAAGAGCATCCGATAGATATTCCTCAGACGGAACAGAAAGGATGGCAGAGTAAACAGAGGCTTTTTCCGCTTCATTGAGTCCCGCAAAATAGTCTTTTACAAGCTTGATTTTTTCTGCTTTGTCAGGTTCTTTAACAGAGGAACTGAAGGGCAAACCCGTAAAAACATCAATATCGACCGATTCAAGCTGTGCCTTTACTATATCGCTTTCGGCTGTTTTATTGATTATCTCTTCAGTAAGCGCCGAAGTATAGCCAAGAGAGCCGCCGATCATGGAAAAAAGCGCATTTTCATTCGGCTTGATGATACCCGAAATCTTTATTTCCGTATATTTCGTATCGTCGTCAAAAAGATAGGACAGACCCGCTTCGGTTTCTGCAATATTAACATATGTTCCATCGTTTTGTTTCTGCCAGCAGTCTGCAGCCAAGATCATACGCAATGTCAAGCCGCATATTTCCTCATATGTCCAGCTCTGTTCTTCATGCTCAAGCTTTTCGCCTTGCATTGCAGCCTGTATAAGCTCCGATAGCTCAGAAGAGGATTTCAGTCCCAGTGAATAAAGCACAAAATCGCTGACTTCATTCTGCTCGTTCAAAACCAATACGACTTCATTGCTGTTCTTAGGCCAGCTTCCGTATATCACATCATACTGATCCATCAGTGTGGAATTAACAAGCTCGCCGTTTTCACCGGGAAGCATTTCCTCCCAAACATTTATAAAGGATGAATAGGATTGAACCATAGAGCTTGACGCGGAACCGCCTCCGATGGTAACGCCCATTGCCTCATACATATCGCTGATAACCGTTTCGGAATCTGCTTTATTTATTTTACCATCGCTATTCTTAATATAAAAATTCATAGGAATATCGTAGGAATATTTTATAGCAGAAGCATATTTTTGAAATTCTTCACTGTTATCAATATATTTTTTGAAATCGGTAATATTATTGGTATTCGTCGGTACAGAGCTCATCATATTTACCATTTTGAACATCATATCGCTTGCATATACTTTATCCAAATCATGTTCCTGATTTTCTGATGACTGTGTTCCCGACATTGCCTCAAGCATGACCGACATATCAACCTGTTCCGCTTCTATTGTCAGCGGATACTTAGAAAGAGTATCCTCCTGCACCTTATCAATAAAGATATTCACTCCGTTTGAGACAGAGAGAATAAGGGCTATGCCGATAATACCGATAGAACCGGCAAAGCAGGTCATGATGGTTCTTCCTTTTTTAGTAAGAAGATTATTTATCGAAAGACCAAGCGCCGTAAAAAAAGACATTGATTTATTCTTTTTCAGATTGTATTCAACTGTTTCCTCAGAGGAAACATACGGCGCGGTGTCTCCGATAACTTTACCGTCCATAAGCCTAATTATTCTTGTGGAATATTTTTCGGCAAGCTCCGGATTGTGGGTTACCATTATAACAAGTCTGTCGCTTGCGATTTCTTTTAAAATTTCCATAACCTGTATACTGGTCTCGGAATCAAGCGCTCCGGTAGGCTCATCTGCAAGCAGGATTTCCGGATCATTGACAATAGCACGGGCAATTGCAACTCTCTGCATCTGACCGCCCGACATCTGATTGGGCTTTTTCTGCATCTGATCTCCCAGACCGACGCGGCGAAGCGCCTCTTCTGCCCTGCG